>NZ_LXJQ01000040.1:0-58277 GCF_001728925.1 Pseudomonas sp. 1D4 | reverse complement strand
TGTCTTCACCAGCATGTTCAGGGCGGCCTTGGAGGCGCGGTAGCTGTACCAGCCGCCGAGGCGGTTGTCGCCGATGCTGCCGACCTTGGCCGAGAGCAGCGCGAGGACGCTGCGGCGGCGGTCCAGCAGGCCGCTGAAATGACGCAGCACCAGGGCAGGGCCGAAGGTGTTGGCCTGGAAGGTGGCCAGCAACTGGGCGTGGTTCAGGTCGCCCAGTTTCTTCTCGGGCATGAACTGCTCGGTGTGCAGCAGCCCGGCGGCGTTGATGATCACCTGGAACGGCCCGAGGGCCTCCACGGTGCGGGCGGCGGCTTCGATGCTGGCCTCGTCGGCGAGATCCAGCCGGGGCGTGCCATTGCGGCCCAGGCCCAGGGCGAGGCCGCAGCGCGGGTCGGCGGTCAGGGCATCGAGCAGGGCGCTGCCGATGCCGCCGCTGGCGCCGATCACCAGGGCGCGGTAGCCGTTGGGGAAACTGGGCAGGGTCATGGCTGGTTCAGTCCCGCTTGCGGAAGAACAGGGTGACCTGGCCCAGCTCGACGCCGAACTTGGTCATGAAGGAGCGGTTGGCCAGGGTGCGGTCGTCCAGCAGGTACATCCAGTCGTCGAAGTTGACGTGGTAGGTGGTGCCGTCCACCGGCAGCTCCAGTACGTAGCGCCAGCGCAGGGCGTTGCCGGCGACTTCGCCCTCGGCCACGCCGACCACGTCCGGGGCGGTGCCGCGCCAGTGGTTGGGGCCATCGGGGCGCAGGGTCCAGACCCGCTGCTGGCGGGTGCCGTCGCTGTAGGTGAAGCGTTCGTCGAGGATCAGCCGGCCGGCTTCCTCGCGGCCCTGGATGTCGACGTGGAAACGCTTGATCACCTTGCCGGAGCGGTCCTGGAACATGCCCCAGGCGTCCACGCCGCCGACGAAGTAGCGGCGCAGGTCCAGGGTGGGGTTCTCGTCCTTGTAGTCGCCCACTTCCACCTGGCTGCAGGCGCTGAGCAGCAGGCAGAAGAGCAGGGCCAATCGCGATTTCATGGTGGGCTCCGTAAAAAGTTGTACATCAATGGAGTGAATGTACAAGAAAAGCTGTATTTGTCGAGTGTTTGTACAGGATTTTGGGCGGCACAGGACAGCCGGCTGCCCGAGGTGGGCAGCCGGTGGAAATCGAGGTGGATGAGCGGTGGGGTGAAGCGGTGGGTGCGGGGGGTCAGTCGAGGACGATGTGGGGCAGGAAGCGGCTGGTGTCCTTGGTGATCAGGCTGTCGTCCTCGCGGATGCCCATGCCCGAGGCGGTGTCGCCGATGACCCAGGAGCCGATCAGGGTGTAGCTGTCGCCGAACTTCGGCAGCGGGGCGAACTGCTGGAGGATGTAGGGCGCGTCGGTGTAGGGGCCGTCTTCGGCGATGCGTTCGTCGCCTTCGGTGCGGATCTCGATGTTGGCGCCTTCGCGGGAGAAGAACGGCTTGCGTACCCAGCCCTTGGGCACCGGGGCGCGCGGGTCGGCGTCGAGGTGGCTGGGCAGCAGGTTGGGGTGGCCCTCGTTGAACTTCCACAGCAGCGGGAGGATGCCCTTGTTGCTGATGATGGATTTCCACGCGGGCTCGACGAACTGGGTGTCGCAGCGCGGCACGGCTTCGCCGAAGGGCTCGCGGAAGATGTGCTCCCAGGCGTGCAGCTTGAACAGCCGGGGAATCCAGTTGCCCTGCAGGTCGACGAAGCGGCCTTCGGCGGTGAGGCCGATGTCTTCGATGTCGATGTGCCGGGCGTCGATGCCCGCCAGCCCGGCCATGCGCCCGAGGAAGTCGGTGGTGCCCCGGTCTTCCACCGAGCCGGCAATGGCGGAGAAGTAGAAGGGGGTGTCCTTGGCGAAGGTGTCGAAGGCGCGGATCAGGTCTTCGGCCAGGGTGTTGAACTGATCGGCCTCGGCGGGCAGGACGCCGCGGCGGATCTGGTCCTCCAGCCAGAGCAGTTGCACCGAGGCGCACTCCAGCAGGGAGGTGGGGGTGTCGGCGTTGATCTCCAGCAGCTTGGCCGGGCCGCGCCCGTCGTAGCTGAAGTCCATGCGCCCGTAGAGGTGCGGGTGGCCTTCCTTCCAGGAGGTGCGGACCAGATCGAAGAACGCCGGCGGAATCGCCAGGCCGCTGAGCAGCTCTTCGCTCTCCACCACGCGCTCGACCACGTCCAGGCACATCTGGTGCAGCTCGCGGGTGGGCTGCTCGATGTCCTTTGTGACCTGTGCGCGGGTGAAGCGGTAGTAGCCGCTTTCGTCCCAGTAACGCTCGCCGTCGATGGTGTGGAAGGCGAAGCCTTCGCGCTCTACGCGCTCACGCCAGTCGGGGCGTTCTTCGATGCTGATCTTGTGCATGGCCTGTCCTTAGCCGCCGAAACCGCTGCTTTTGCCACCCCAGCCGCCACGTGCGTTGGCTTCGCTGCCGAAACCGCCACGGGAGATGGTGGAACCCACCGCCGAGCCGGTGCTGCCGGTCTTGCTGCTCAGGCTCTTGCCCAGGGTCTGCTGGGTGTAGGTGGAGGAGGGGCTGCTGCGCGCCTGGGTGGAGCGGCTGAAGGTCTTGCCCTGCTCGATCTGCCGGGACAGGGTCGAGGTGGCATAGCCACCCCGGCTGTCGCGGTACTGGTAGATCGGCTGGGAATAGTAGCGGTTGCCGCTGTTGCCCATCATGTGGCCGATCAGCAGGCCGGTGAGCAGGCCGTTGTCGCTGTGGCCGGTGCTCTGCACCACCTGTTGCTCGGCCTGCTCGTAGGCGGCACGGCTGACCTGGTTGGTCATGGACAGCTCGAAACCGGCCAGGCGCGGCATGAACTTGCCGTCCGAGGTGGGCTGGCAGTAGCCGGGCACGAAGTCGGCGTCGCAGGCGTCCTTGTTGTCGTAGGTGGGGGCGATGGAACGGTGGTCGGCCATGGCGGTCATGTAGGCATCGGAGCAGACGTCCACGGGGAACTTTTCGGCGACGCAGGCCTGCACGTTCTTGAAGGTCTTGGTGGCGGTGACCTGAACCGTGTCCTGGGGCTGGCTGCAGCCGGCGATGGCCAGCGGCAGGGTGCCGGCCAGGACCAGCTGTACGGAGTTGCGCTTTCTCATCGGTGTGTCCTCGCGTCGCCGTCTCAGGTCGAGGGGGTCATGCAGGCGGAGTTGAGGAAGCCGATGCTGATGGCCACCGAGGCGGAGTAGATGGCAGCGGCGTGCTCGCCACGGGCGATGCGCCCCGGCAGGTCCTTGAGCACCAGGCTGGCGACGAAGAAGGCCAGCAGTTGGACGATGGCGGCGATCACCACCCAGACCACGAAGTCCAGCACGCTGACGCTGTAGGCGATGATGTTGCTGGCCGGCAGGGCGAAGCCCACCAGGGAGCCACCCAGGGCGACGGCGGCGGCGCTGTTGCCTTCGCGGATCAGGGCGAATTCCTTGTGCGGGGTGATGCGGGTGTAGATGAACTGGAACAGCGCGAACAGGGCGGCCGCCACCAGGATGTACACGGCGAAGCCGAGTACGGCAGGGGCGTTGAGGGACATGCGCAGGGCGTCGAGCATGTGGGTCTTCCTTGGTCAGAGAACGTTGATGTCGGTGATTTGCAGTGTCACGCCCACCGCAGTGGTGAGGCTGATGACGCCGTCTTCGTCTTCCTCCACCGAGAAGAGCAGGAACTCCCTCCGGTTGAGCAAGCCGATCTCGCGGGCGTAGAGCATGCTGTGGTGCTCGACGCCATAACTGGCTTCGGGGCTGACGACGAACTCGCGCAGGGGCACCAGCTCGGTCTGGCCGTCCTCGCTGCCCCATTGGCGGACGTATTCCTCGCCCTCCAGCTCGTACAGGGGCATGCCGATGCGGGCGTTGGGGCCGGCCAGGCGCATCAGCTCGTCACGGCTGTTGATGGCGGTCACCTGGTGGTAACCGAAGAGGATGATGGATTCGATGTCGCTGTCGTCCGGGCCATTCATCAGCACCTGGAGGAAGTAGTCCTCGTCGTCCAGGTAGAAGCGCTTGATGCGGGTGGACTGGCCCAGCTCCAGGGTGCCAACGGCCCAGACCTTTTCGTCGCCGGGGATCTCGACCCCGGTCTGGCCGTCCAGCAGGGCCTTCAGCGAAGGGTCCAGGCACAGCATGCGTCCGGCGGCCAGGCCCAGGGGCTGGCTGTCGCTGGCGTGGCGGGTGCCGGTGTTGCGGGGCAGGGGCGGCTCCAGGCCGAGCCAGCGCTTGAGGGTGCTCACAGGGCATCTCCTTGCAGGCGATCAGTGGCGATGTAGAAGATCTCGCCGCCGTCGACGATCAGTTCGTTGGCGGGGTTGATGGCGAACTGGGCGGCGCCCGGTGCGCGGTAGCCGATCAGCGTAGCGCCGTGCTCCTGGCGCAGGCGGATGTACAGCTCACCGCAGGTGGTGCGCAGGCTGGCCGGCAACACGTGGCGGTACTGGGTGGCACCTTCGCCGACGCACAGCAGCTCGGTGACCACGGCGCTGGAGCCCGGGTCCTGGGAGGCGCGCACCAGCATCTCGATGGCCATGTTGGAGGTGCACTCCAGCTCCGGGGCGTAGCGGCGGGCGAGGGCGGCGCGCTCGGAGTCGTTGAAGTGCGCGACCACGTGGCCGCGGGTGCCGATGGCCTTGAGGGTGAGGACGATGGCCAGGGTCAGGCTGTCGGAGCGGGTGTGCACGAGGATGCGTTCGGCCCCTTCGACGCCGGCGCGGCGCAGCAGCGAGGGGGTGTCGAGGGAGTCGCCACGGACGAAGGAGGCGCGGCCGGGCAGCGGGTTCTCTTCGAGCAGGGCGTCGCAGATCACCAGGTTGTCGTCGCGGGTGGTCACGTCCTGGTAGAGCAGCTCGACGATGCGCTCGCTGGCTTCGCCTTCCCAGCCGATCAGCACGGTGTGGTCCTTGAGGGTCGAGTAGTCGCCCAGTCCCTTCATGTTCTTTCTCCAGAGTTCGCCGACGGTGGTGGATGCCTTGCCGATCACGGTGGTCAGCAGGGCGATGCCGCCGAGCATGATCCACAGGGTGGTGATCAGCTTGCCGGGCGCGGTCTTCGGCGAGAGGTCGCCGTAGCCCACGGTGGTGGCAGTGGTCAGGTAGAAGTAGGTGAAGTCGACGCCCTGGGTCAGGTGTTCTTCACCTGCCAGGGTCAGCAACAGGTAGGAAACGCAGTAGTGCCCGGCCAGCAGCATGCCGATGCCGGCCCAGCCGAAACGCTGGAAGAAGGCCGAGGTGTGGTACCGCAACAGCAGGATCAGGGACATGGCATCCGCTCCAACAATCTGTCCATTCGGGGCCGGGAGATCATCCCGGCGCGCCGTTTCAGTTTCCTTGCACGTCCAGCCGTTTCGAGTGCATCAGCCAGGCCACCAGCACACCGGCGAGGGCGCCGGCGATGTGGGACTCCACCGACACACCCGGTACCGGGATGAAGCCGAACACCAGGCCGCTGTAGCCACCCAGGGCCACCAGGGCCACCAGCAGGCTGGCGAAGCTGCGCTGGAACCAGGCCCGTGCCAGCAGGTAGGTCCAGAGGCCGAAGATCAGTCCGCTGGCGCCGACGTGCACGCTGGTTCGCCCGAACGCCCACACCAGAGCGCCGCCGAGCAGGGTCACCAGCAGCGCGACGCGCAGGTAGCGGCCCAGGCCTTCGGTGCTGACCAGCCAGCTGAGAACGATGAAGGGAGCCAGGTTACACAACAGGTGACGGAAAGATCCGTGCAGAAACGGGGCGAAGATTACACCCTGCAGGCCATAAATGCTGCGGGGAATGATGCCATGGCGCACAAGACTATCGCCGGTGACGCTATTGACGATCTGGATGACGACCATGATGGCCGCCAGGGCGAGGATGACGCGGATGCGCTTGCCGGACTCCATGGTGGCGTCCCGAACTCCATGCGAAAGAGGAGCGGGGCGGGCGACTGCCCGCCCCGCAGGGGTGTTACTGGGCGCTGTCCGGGGACTGCTTGGCCTTCAGGCGGGCCAGCACGTCGGCGGCGCTGCCGCTCTGGGCGCCGATGCCGGCTTCCTGCAGGCGACGCTCCAGGTCGCCACCGTTGGCAGCGGTATGCATCTCGTCGGCGGCGGCCAGGCGGGCGTCCTGCTCGTCCTGACGCTGGCGCAGGCGGTTGAGGCTGTCCAGGGCGGACTCCACCTTGCCGTTGGCGCCACCGGTGGCTTCGGCGGTCGCGACGCGGGCGCGCTGCACCACTTCGCGGGCCTTGGCCATCTCGATCTGCTGCTTCAGGCTCTTCAGTTGGCCTTCGGCCTTGTTGACCTGGGCATGCAGCATGTCGGCCTGCTTGCCGAACTGCTCGGCCTGGTTCCTCTCCTGGTCACGCTGGGCTTCCAGTTCGGCGATCTTGTTGGCGCACTCCAGGGCCAGGCTTTCCTCGCCCTTGTTCAGCGCGGCGGTGGCCTTGCCTTCCCAGTTGGCGATGTCGTTGCCCAGGCTCTCCAGGCGCTGCTGGGACAGCTTCTGCTTGGCCTTGATGTCCACCAGGCCGTTGCGGGCCTGCAGCACGGCCTTGTCGGCGTCACGCATTTCCTGCTCGAGGATGCGGATGGCGTTGGCATCGACGATGGCTTCGCCGACTTCCGAGGCACCGCCACGTACGGCGGTGATGATTTTTTTCCAGATGCTCATGGGGCTTCTCCTACAGGGGAATTCGGTCAGGCCTTGAAGTGGTCTTCGAAGGCTTCGACGGCGCGGATCACGTTCTCGGCCAGGGTGAAGACCTCCTGCACGATGACGGTCAGCGACGAGGCGGCGCTGAGGGCACCGAACATGGAGTACACCTCCTGTCCGTCGATCACTTCGACCCCGACCGAGGACAGCGGGAACAGGTCGCGGGTACGCAGTACCAGGGCGTTGAAATAGTGCGGGTCCTTAACGTCGCTGACCGGCACCAGGGTGGCGTCGACCATGATGTGGTCGCCTTGTACCGCCAGGTAGATCGGCAGGTCGCCGTAATCGGTCATGGTCAGCTTCAGGCCGGCCTGCTCGCCTTCGGCGACGCTCAGCAGGATTTCACCCGCGGTCACCAGTTCCAGTTCGGCCAGGGCGCTGTGAAGCGAGCTGAGGGTCCAGTTGCTGTTCTCGGTCATGTAGTCCTCCAGTTTGACTCGGTCACCCAAAAAGGGCTGCCGTAACGCTCTCTCGATGCCTTTGAGGGCGTTCACGTTTTCGGGAAGGATCCAGAATTCGCGCTTCACCAAACCCGCATCGCGAAGTCGGTTCCTCATATCGCGGACGTAGTCGGCAGAAGTCTTGCCCTTGGGCGAAGTAGCCTTCCGTTCGCTGGTGTCCGTGGTCTTCTTGCGAGGCATTTCGCTCCTCCTCAAGTGCAACGGAGCGAACATTACGCCGGTCCGGGCGGTTGCGCAATTCCTTACATGAAAGATTTTATGAATCTTTCATGTAAGTATTTTTTGCGACTTTTACGGCCCTGCGCAAACGCCCGGCACAGGGCCGGGCGCGTGGCATTAGGGAGGGGAGGGCGTCAGCGGGTGCGGATCTCGCCGCTGGCGAGGCTGTGGGCGTCGTTGCCCATGGCGTCCTTGAGGTCCAGGTCCGCGCCCTTGCGGCGCAGGGCCTCCAGCAGCTCGGTGCGCTGGAACAGGGCGGCGTACATGGCGGCAGTCTGCCCGGCGGCGTTGCGCTGGTCGGTGGGGCAGTCGGCCTGCATCAGACGCCGGGCGATGCCCAGTTCGGCCTTGAAGATGGCGCCCATCAGGGCAGTGTTGCCGCGCTGGTCCTGCAGGCAGGGGTTGGCGCCGGCGGCCAGCAGGGTGTCCACGGCCTCGGTGTGGCCGTGGTAGGCGGCGAGGATCAGGGCGCTGTAGCCCTTGGCGTCCTGGGTGTCGAGGTCGTAGCCGGCCTCGATGAAGGTGGTGAGCATGTCGGTGCGGCCGTTGCGCGCGGCCTCGAAGAAGTAGTCGGCCAATTGGGCCTTGATGGCGGCCTCGTCCGGTTGCGCGGCGACCGCCAGGCTGCTGGCCAGCAGCAGGGTGCAGAGTAGGGTTTTCATCGGGCTATGTCCCAGTACCGTGTTGGGAAGGCAAGTTGGTTATCGAGTTCTGCTGATGTCTCCTGTTTCGCCTTGCCAGGCGAGTTTCTTTTTTCAATCGTCGGAATGCCGCCCACAAAAAAGAAACCAAAAAGGCTCGCCCCTGCATCCGGGTCCCGCTTCGCGGGACTCCCCTCGCTCCATCGTTGCTTCGGGGGGGCGGCGCGATGGGCCATCCATGGCCTGGCGCGCCTCTCGCGGCATCCATGCCGCTCGCTCCCCTGCACAACGACTGCACTCGGCCTCCTGAAGGGGCAGCTTCCCTGCCTCAGCTTCACGACCAGGCGTGAGCCCGGTGTGCGCTCAAGGCCTGCCCGCTCTTCCATCAAAGGAAGAGGTTGGCTGAACGACCTTGGAGCGTTGCAATACAAGGAAGAAGTACGGCAGTACATCGCGGACTCCAGGGGCCGGCCCGCATGAAGCGGGCCGGCGGTTGGGTCAGTCGGAGAGTTTCGCGGCCAGGGCCTTCACCTTGGCCAGGTCGCCACCGGCCACCTGGGTGACGCGGGTGCCGTAGTCGGCATCGGCCTTGTAGAGGAAGGACAGCATGATGTGCTTGCTCTCGCTGTCGGTGCCGGCCAGGGACTGGCCGAAGCTGTTCACCAGGTCCTGCTTCTCCTTGCGGCTGTAGGAGCGGTACAGGTCACCGGCCTGCTTGAAGTTCTGCTCGCGCTGGATGCGGCGCTGCTGGGTGGTGCCTTGCAGCGGGGTTTCCACGTAGCGGGCGGCAGTCGTCTCTTCACGCGGTTCCAGGCGGCTCGGCTGGTAGTTCACGCCGCTCAGGCTGTGGCCGGCGTTCATCGCGCCGTCCTGGTTGCCGTTGTTGACCGGGACCTTCGGGCGGTTGACCGGCAGCGACAGGCCGTTGGCGCCGACGCGGTAGAGCTGGGTGTCGGCGTAGGCGAACACGCGGCCCTGCAGCAGGCGGTCTTCGGAGGGCTCGATGCCGGGCACCAGGTTGGACGGTGCCATGGCCACCTGCTCGGTCTCCTGGAAGAAGTTGTCGACGTTGCGGTTCAGCACCATCTGGCCGACCTTGCGCTCCGGCACGTCAGGCCAGACCTTGGTGGCGTCCAGCGGGTCGAACTCGAAGCGCGCCAGGTCCTCGGGCTTGAGCACCTGCACGTAGAGGTCCCACTTCGGGTAGTCGCCCTTGGCGATGGCGTTCACCAGGTCATTTGTCATGTGGCTGTAGTCCTTGCCCTGGACGGCCTCCACTTCCTTCGGGTCGAGGTTGCGGATGCCCTGCAGGCTCTTCCAGTGGAACTTCACGTAGCTGACCTCGCCCTTGGCGTTGACCAGCTTGTAGGCGTGCACGCCGTTGCCGTCCATGAAGCGGTAGCCGGCCGGGGTGCCCTCGTTGGAGTAGAGCAGGGTGAGGGTGCGGATGGCCTCGGGGTGGTGGGAGAAGAAGTCGAAGCGGCGCGAGTCGTCGTCCAGGTTGGTGCGCGGGTCCGGCTTGAAGGCGTGGACCATGTCCGGGAACTTGATGGCGTCGCGGATGAAGAAGGTGGGGAAGTTGTTGCCCACCAGGTCCCAGTTGCCGTCGGCGGTGTAGAACTTGGTGGCGAAGCCGCGCGGGTCACGCAGGGTTTCCGGCGAGTGGTTGCCGTGCACCACCGAGGAGAAGCGCACGAACACGGGGGTGCGCTCACCGTTGCGGAACAGCTTGGCGACGGTCAGGTCGGCGAGGTCCGCCGTGGCGGTGAACTCACCGTGGGCGCCGGTGCCACGGGCATGCACCACGCGCTCGGGGATGCGTTCGCGGTCGAAGCGCTGCAGTTTCTGGATCAGTTGCACGTCCTGCAGCAGCACGGAGCCGTTGGGGCCGGCTGTCTGAGAATTCTGGTTGTCACCCACGGGGGCGCCGTTGTCGCGGGTCAGCGGGGCGCCCACGGCCATGGAAAGATTGAACAGGCATGCCGCCGCCAGCAGGCCAGGTGCGGTGCGTTGAAATCTGGACATTTGCGTCTCCTGATGTCTCTGGTTCGGGTGTTGCGGTCTGAACCATAGGGAGCGCGGAAGGGTTTGGATAATAGGATTTCGTCAGCCTGGCGATTAGGAAATATCAAGGGTCCTACGCGCGCCGCCTCCCTAGAGTTTCCGGGTACAAGTCGCAACCCGGATTCACAGGAGGCCGCCATGGCGGCCCGCACACAGGAAGACCGATGACCCTGACCGAATTGCGTTACGCCGTTGCCCTGGCGCAGGAACAACACTTCGGCCGCGCCGCCGAGCGCTGCCACGTCAGCCAGCCCACCCTCTCGGTGGGCATGAAGCGACTGGAGGACTATCTCGGCGTGCTGCTCTTCGAGCGCAGCAAGGGCGCCGTCTACCTCACGCCCATCGGCGAGAGCATCATCGAGCAGGCGCAGAAGGTGCTGGCCGAAGCCAACGCGGTGCTGGAGATGGCCCACGCCGGACGCAACCAGTTGTCCTCGCCGCTGCGGGTCGGCGCCATCTACACCATCGGGCCCTATCTGTTCCCGCACCTGATCCCCCAGTTGCACACCGTGGCGCCGCAGATGCCGCTGTACATCGAGGAGAACTTCACCCACGTGCTGCGCGAACGGCTGCGGGAGGGCGAGCTGGACGCCATCATCGTCGCCTTGCCGTTCACCGAACCCGACGTGCTGACCAAGGTGCTCTACGACGAAGCCCTGTGCGTGCTGCTGCCCGCCGACCACCCCCTGGCGGCGGAGCAGCGCCTGTCGGCGGATGCGCTGGAGGATGCCGAACTGCTGATCCTCGGCGAGGGGCATTGCTTCCGCGAGCGCGTGCTGGAGGTGTGCCCGGCCACCCAGCGAGCAAGCGTGGAATCCAGCTCCCTGGAAACCATCCGCCACATGGTCGCCTCCGGCCTCGGCGTCTCCGTGCTGCCGCACTCGGCGGTCTCCGGCCACCACTATTCGCCGGGCAGCGTGGCCATCCGCCATTTCAGCGCGCCGGTGCCGTTCCGCCAGGTGGCCATCGCCTGGCGCGCGAGCTTCCCGCGTCCCCGTGCGATCGACGTGCTGGCCGACTCGGTCAGGCTCTGCTCGGTTTCCCGTGGGCCGAACGGGGAGGTTTGAGAGGCGCTAGGGCCGCCACCTCTCCATGGCCGCGCGGCAGTCCTCCAACAGCGCCGGCATGTGTGCTTCGAACTCGTGCCAGTCCAGCAGTGCCAGGGCCTCCTGCGCCGCTGTGCGCAGCGGCGCCCATTGCGGGTGCTCGAAGTGGTTGCCTACCAGATTGACGTAGGCCTCGTGGATCAGGGCCTCGCAGGCGGCCATCAGCGCCTGCAGGTGCACATGCGCCAGGGGCAGAAGGTGCGGCGGGACGCCGTTGACGCAGGCGTGGAGGTATTCGAGGTGATAGGGCCCGAGGTTGCAGTCGGCGCAGCAGCCGATGTTCGCCTGCTGCCAATCGGCGTCCCGGGCGAGGAACTGCAGCACCGGCCCCAGTTCGTCCAGCAGGATGAGCCGGCGATATTACTCCTCGCCGTACCCGCGCCAGATCAGTAGCGCGAGGCTTTCCGCTGGCGCGTCATGGTGGTCAGTCATGGACTGCTCCGGCATGCCACCAGGCGGGGCGCCCATCCTCGAAGGCGTCATGGGGCGGCCTCAACGGTTCCACGCGTCATGACCCTGTACTGCCAGGGAGCGCGACCGCCCTTGTGATACGGCTTCTTGTAGCTGACCAGGCCTTCGAATTCGGACCCCTTGCCTGCCCAGAAGTCCTTCCACCAGATACGGATCGATGCCTGTGTCTCATCGATGAGTTCCCACTCGCCCATGTTGGGGGCGAAGAACAGGACATGGTTCATGTCGATCCTGTCGAGAGCGAAGGCATCGAAGGTTTCGCCGGAGTTCACGTCGCTGCGCGCTATCCATTTGGCGAAGCATTCCTAGGGCTGGTTGGTGTGGCTGTTTACGCCTGGCACCACGAGACGCAGGCACTTTTCGTGCGGTCGCTGCGGGTCGAGTTCGATGAACTCGGCGCTGGATGGCCATGCCACGGGCAACCTGGCGATCCGGCCTTTCGCCCCGCCGGCGCCGTTCCGCCAGGTGGCCATCGCCTGGCGCGCGAGCTTCTCTCGCTCGCGCGCCATCGATGTGCTGGCCGATTCGGTGCGGCTGTGCTCGGTGCGGCCTGCCTAGGCCGGGCTCACCAGCCGCAGGCCGCCTCGAAGCTGTCGGTGCGGGCCATGGCCCACATGCGCGCATAGAAGTCGGCTTCGAGGTCGTCCCGCAGCAGGTCGCCCGGTTTGAGAAAGACGTGGAGCTGCGAGAACAGGCGGATCTCACGGTCGGACACGCGCCGTACCAGGTGGCGCGGTTCGAGCTGGGAGGGGTGCTCCAGGCCGGCGGCGGCGAGCATCTCGGCCAGGGCCTTGAGGGTGTTGCGGTGGAAGTTGAACACCCGCTCGGCCTTGTCCGGCACCACCAGGGCGCGCTGGCGCAGTGGGTCCTGGGTGGCCACGCCGGTGGGGCATTTGTTGGTGTGGCAGCTCTGGCTCTGGATGCAGCCGATGGCGAACATGAAGCCCCGTGCGGAGTTGGCCCAGTCGGCGCCGATGGCCAGCACGCTGGCGATGTCGAAGGCGCTGACGATCTTGCCGCTGGCGCCCAGGCGGATCTTGTCCCGCAGGTTCAGCCCCACCAGCACGTTGTGCACGAACAGCAGCCCTTCGCGCAGCGGCACGCCGATGTGGTCGGTGAATTCCAGGGGCGCTGCGCCAGTGCCGCCTTCGGTGCCGTCGACGACGATGAAGTCAGGCAGGATGCCGGTCTCCAGCATGGCCTTGGCGATGCCCATGAACTCCCAGGGGTGGCCGATGCACAGCTTGAAGCCCACCGGCTTGCCACCGGAGAGCTCTCGCAGGCGTTCGATGAACTGCAGCATCTCGATGGGGGTGGAGAAGGCGCTGTGGCGGGACGGGGAGATGCAGTCCTCGCCTATGGGCACGCCGCGGGTGAGGGCGATTTCCTCAGTGACCTTGTGCTTGGGCAGGATGCCGCCGTGGCCGGGCTTGGCACCCTGGCTGAGCTTGATTTCGATCATCCGCACCTGCGGGCTGGCGGCCTGGGCGGCGAAGCGCTCCGGGTCGAACTGGCCGGTGGCGGTGCGGCAGCCGAAGTAGCCACTGCCCAGTTCCCACACCAGGTCGCCGCCGTGCTCGCGGTGATAGGGGCTGATGCTGCCCTCGCCGGTGTCGTGGTAGAAGTTGCCGCGCCGGGCACCCTGGTTGAGCGCGCGGATGGCGTTGGCGCTGAGGGAGCCGAAGCTCATGGCGGAGATGTTGAACACCGAGGCGGAGTAGGGGTGCTTGCACTGCGGGCCGCCGATCACCACGCGGAAACTGGACGGGTCGCTCAGCGGCGCAGGGCGCATGGAGTGGCCGATGAATTCGAAACCGGCCTGGTACACGTCGATCAGCGTGCCGAAGGGCTTGTCGGCGCCCTCGTTCTTGGCGCGGGCGTAGACCAGCGAGCGCTGGGCGCGGGAGAAGGGCAGTTGTTCGCTGTCACCCTCCAGCAGGTACTGGCGAATCTCCGGGCGGATGCCTTCCACCAGGTAGCGGATGTTGCCCAGGATCGGGTAGTTGCGCCGCACGGCGTGGCGGTCCTGCAGCAGGTCGACGATGCCCAGCAGGCTGAGCAGGGCGGTGAGCAGGGTCAGCGGCCACAGCCACTCGTGCTGGATGAAGGGCAGGCTGACCAGGGTGAAGAGCACGCAGAAGGCGAAGAACGCATAGCGGCTGAGAAGCGACAGGTTCATGCGGGTTCCTTGTGGGGGGAGTGCGCGGCACAGCTTAGCGGAACGCAGCGGCACCGGGTCCGCAGTCGCTCAGGGAAGCGGACGGGATCGGGCTTCGAGTGGCCGCCACCGGGTTTCATGGTCGCCTTGCTCGGCTGTGCCAGGCCCGTGCGCGGCCTGGCCTTTCAGCGGCGGGCCACCGGCGACTGGCCGCACGGCTCGGTGGGCATCCGTTGGGTTCGCCTGGACTCAGGAATGGGGGCAGGGACGGGGGCATGCTGAGCCTGGTTTCAGGGTGGGGTTGCCGGTTTTGCGCCGCCCCGGGCAAGCCCCCTGCGTTTTTTGCATGGGCCTCGGAGTAAACTGCGCGCCTCTTCAAGGCCGGGGTGATGCGGTGAACTGGGACATCTTCTGCAGCGTGGTGGACAACTACGGCGACATCGGCGTGACCTGGCGCCTGGCCCGCCAACTGGTGGCCGAGCACGGGGCGGCGGTGCGCCTGTGGGTGGACGAGCCGGCAGCCTTCCAGCGCCTGCATCCGGCGGCTGATCCCCTGGTTGACCGGCAGGTCTGTGCCGGGGTGGAGGTGTGCCGCTGGTACCGTGAATGGCCCGAGGTAGAGCCGGCCGATGGGGTGATCGAGGCCTTCGCCTGCGAACTGCCGGCGGCCTACGTGGTGGCCATGCAGGCCCGTGAGCGGCCGCCGCTGTGGTTGAACCTGGAGTACCTGAGCGCCGAGGACTGGGTCGGCGGCTGCCACGGGCTGCCGTCGCTGCAGGCCAATGGGCTGAGCAAGTTCTTCTTCTTCCCCGGGTTCCGTGCCGACACCGGTGGCCTGCTGCGCGAGGCCGACCTGCTGGCGCGGCGCGAGGCCTGGCAGGCGGACCGGGTGGCACAAGACGCCTTCCTGGCCTCCCTGGGCGTGGTGCGCGAAGCCGGTGCGCGGCTGGTCTCGCTGTTCGCTTACGAGAACTCGGCGCTGGCGAGCTGGCTGCAGGCCCTGGCAGAGGATGCCCGGCCGACCTGCCTGCTGGTGCCGGAGGGGCGCATCCTCGGTGACCTGGCGGCCTGGGCGGGGCAGGACGGGCTGGTGGCGGGGGATCGGCTGCAGCGCGGCAACCTGTCGCTGGTGGTGCTGCCCTTCGTGCCCCAGGACGACTATGACCGCCTGCTGTGGTGCTGCGACTTCAACGCCGTGCGCGGCGAGGATTCCTTCGTGCGGGCGCAATGGGCGGGGCGTCCGCTACTGTGGCACATCTACCAGCAGGCCGAGGACGCCCACCTGGAGAAGCTGGAAGCCTTCCTGGCGCTGTATGGCGAGGGGTTGTCGAGCGAGGCGGCGCAGGCATTGCGTGGTAGCTGGCTGGCCTGGAACCGGGGAGGCGACATGGGCGAGGAATGGCGTGCGCTGGTCCGCCACGAGGCCGAGCTGCAGGTCTGGGCCCAGCGCTGGTGCGGTCTGCAGGGCTCACGGCAGGACCTGGCCGCAGGGATGGTGCATTTTTATACAAATTGGATATGATACGCGGCCTGTTTTTAGTCACCCATCCAAATCGGATATTCGTATGAAAACCGCTCAAGAGTTCCGCGCCGGCCAAGTCGCCAACATCAATGGCGCTCCCTGGGTCATCCAAAAGGCCGAATTCAACAAGTCCGGCCGCAACAGCGCCGTCGTCAAGATGAAGCTGAAGAACCTGCTGACCGGCGCCGGTACCGAGACCGTGTTCAAGGCCGACGACAAGCTGGAGCCGATCATCCTTGAACGCAAGGAAGTGACCTACTCCTACTTCGCCGACCCGCTGTACGTGTTCATGGACACCGAGTTCAACCAGTACGAGATCGAGAAAGCCGATCTGGAAGGCGTCATGACCTTCATCGAAGACGGCATGACCGACGTTTGCGAAGCCGTTTTCTACAACGACCGCGTGATCTCCGTTGAACTGCCGACCACCATCGTTCGCCAGATCGCCTACACCGAGCCGTCCGTCCGTGGCGACACCTCCGGCAAGGTGATGAAGACTGCCCGCCTGCACAACGGTGCTGAGCTGCAGGTTTCCGCCTTCTGCGAAATCGGTGATTCCATCGAGATCGATACCCGCACCGGCGAGTACAAGTCCCGCGTCAAGGCCTGAGCCTGAACTGCGAGTGACAAAAAAGCCCGGCATTGCCGGGCTTTTTCGTTTCTGCCGTTTCGCTCAGAGCGCCTTCTGCAGGTTCTGGCGCAGGGCGACGAGTTCCTCCTTCAGCGTGCCGAGGTCGCCCAGGGGCATCTCGCTGGCAGCGAGGATGCAGCCGGGGATGCGCTGGGCCTCCCGATGCAGGGCGCGGCCCTTGTCGGTCAGGCGCAGCTCGACCACGCGCTCGTCGGCGCTGCTGCGGGTGCGGGTGATCAGGCCTTCGGCCTCCAGGCGCTTGAGCAGGGGAGTGAGGGAGCCGGGGTCGGTGAGCAAGCGGGCGCTGATCTCGCCGACGGTGATGCCATCGCCCTCCCAGAGCACCAGCATGGCCAGGTACTGCGGGTAGGTGAGGCCCAGCTCCTGCAGCAGGGGCTTGTAGACCTTGGTCATCAGCAGCGAGGTGGAATACAGGGCGAAACACAGTTGGTTATCCAGCTTGAGGGCTTCGCAGGGCTCGACGGGTTCGCTCATGGCCACCTCCGGGTTTGGCAAGGGCGCAATTTAGCGCACAAGCCTTTCGCGGGCAAAACAGGGCACGGGCTGTTTGCAGCCTGGCAGGAAGCGGCCACACTTGGCGTTTTCCCTCGTGCGCCAAGGAGTGCGACATGACCGACCCGCAGAACAACCCCTACCAGGCGCCCCAGGCTCCGCTCACCCAGGAAACCGTCGGCGGCCTGCCGCTGGCGCCCCGTGGCACCCGCCTGGGCGCTGCGATCATCGACAGCCTCATCCTGATCCTCGTTTGCCTGCCCCTGGGCTTCGTCTTCGGGGTCTATGACGGCATCACCTCGGGCGTGCAGCCCGGCTTCGGGCAGCAGGCCGTGGGCGCCGTGCTGGGGATCGCTGCCTTCCTTGCGGTCAACGGGGTGTTCCTCAGTCGCTACGGCCAGACCGTGGGCAAGCGCCTGCTGAAGATCGCCATCGTCGACCAGAACGGCCACAAACCGGACTGGGTCCCGATGTACCTCAAGCGCTACCTGCTCTGGGGGCTGATCGCCTACATCCCGCTGCTCGGTGGGTTGGTGTTGCTGGTGAACTACCTGTTCATCTTCCGTAGCGACCGCCGCTGCCTGCACGACCTGACCGCCGGCACCCGCGTGGTCCAGTTGGCGGCCTGAGTCAGCCGCGACCGAGGCCGCCCCGCAGGGCCAGGTCCCAGGGCGGTTCCGGGCCGAAACGGTTCTTGAGGAACTCCAGCAACAGCCGGCTCCGCGAGCTGGCTTCCCCTTCCAGTCGCAACGCGTAGATGCCGCTGGGCTCCGGCGGCGGCAGGCCCTCGTCGCAGAACAGCGGCACCAGTTCGCCGCGCACCAGGTAGTCGCTGATCAGCCAGGTGGGCAGGTGGGCCACGCCGAGCCCGGCCACGGCGGCGAACAGCAGGGTTTCGGCATTGTTGGCGGTCATCCGCATGCGTTTGGGGCGGACGATCTGCAACCGCCCGTCCAGCTCGAAACGCCAGGCGTAGGGCGGTGCCAGGGCGTCCCAGTCGAGGCCTTCGTGCTCCTCCAGTTCACGGACGTTGCGCGGCACGCCGCGCCGCTTCAGGTACTCCGGGCTGGCGCAGAGGATGCGCACCATGGGCGCCAGTGGGGTGGCCACCAGCCGGGTGTCGGCCAGTGGGCCGATGCGCAATATCAGGTCGACCTCCCCCAGGTGGGTGCCGTGCATGTCGACGAAGCTGTCGATCAGGCGCAGTTGCACGTCAAGCCCGGGGTAGGTGACCAGGAACTCGGCGATGGCCGGGGCCAGGTGGCGGCGGCCGAACGGGGCGGGGGCGTCGATGCGGATCAGCCCTTCCGGGGCACTGCTCAGGGACACGGCCTCAGCCCGGGCCAGACGCAGCTCGGCGAGGATGCGCTTTGCCCGTTCGGCAAAGGCCAGGCCCGCGGGCGTGGCGCGCACCGCGTGGGTGCTGCGGATGAACAGGGTGCTGCCGAGGGCCTTCTCCAGCCCGTCGATGCGGCGGGCCACGGCCGAGGGTGTCAGGGGGTGGCGGCGCGAGGCGGCGGAGAAGCTGCCGGCGTCGAGTACATCGAGGAACAGCGCGAGCTGTTCGGTGAGGGCGTCGGGGTACATGGGGTTGCCTGTGCGAATTGCGCAAAGCCATTGTGCGCCGCTGTGCGTTTCCCCACCAGCCAGGGCTGCGTAGCATGCGCGCCAATTCGGATGGGAGGCTCCATGGATCTGTTGTCGATCGCGATGTATGTGGCGCTGGGGGCCTGCCTGGGCACGGTGGGCGGTGTGTTCGGCATCGGCGGCGGGCTGATCGCCATCCCCGCGCTGGGGGTGCTGTTCGGCCTGGACCAGCAACTGGCCCAGGGCACGGCGCTGGTGATGGTGGTGCCCAACGTGCTGCTGGCGCTGTGGCGCTACCACCAGCGCAACCGCATCGATCCGCGCCATGCGCTGTTGCTGGCCGCCTCCAGCGTCGGCTGCGCCTGGCTGGCCTCGCTGGTGGCGGTGCGAATGGACGCCCAGAGCATGCGCCTGGCATTCGTGGTGTTCCTGCTGGCCTTGGCGGCCTACAACTTCGCCCGCATGTTCATGGCCAAGACCACGGCCAGTGCCGAGCTGCGCCATCCCTGGCCGTGGCTGGGCGTGCTGGGTGGTGCGGCGGGCACCATGGGCGGGATGTTCGCGGTGGGCGGGGCGGTGATCGCCACGCCGGTGCTCACCAGCGTGTTCGGCACCACTCAGGTGGTTGCCCAGGGCCTGTCGCTGACCCTGGCGGCGCCCAGCACCGCCGTGACCCTGCTCACCTACGGCCTCAATCACCACGTCGACTGGGCCATGGGCGTGCCCCTGGCCTTCGGCGGCCTGCTCAGCATCAGTTGGGGCGTGCGTCTGGCCCATGCCCTGCCCGAGCGGGTGTTGCGCACGGCGTTCTGCGTGTTCCTGCTGGTGTGTGCCGTGTTGCTGGCGATCGAGTGATCGGGCCTACAGGCGGAACCCCTCGATGATGTGTTCGGCCAGCGTATCGGTCACCGGCGAGGTGCTGCGTGGATTGCGCATCAGCACGATGCTGCAGCTGGGCAGCAGGGGCAGGCCTTCCGCCTCGCCGAGGATGCGCATGTCGGCGGTGATCAGGCTCTGCAGTTGGGCCGTGACCGCCAGGCCGGCGCTGACCACGGCCATGATCGCCGACAGGCTGGGGCTGGTGTAGGCCACGCGGTAGGCCCGGCCCAGAGTGTCCAGGGCATTGCAGGCCCAGGCCCGGCAGAAGCAATCGGTGTTGAACATCGCCAGCGGCATCTGCGCCTGCTCGTGGGGGCTGTGGCCGACGGCCTCGGCCCAGACGAAGCGCTCCTGGCGCAACAGCTCGCCGATCTCGGTGCCCGGCGCGCGGGTGAGAATGGTCAGGTCCAGGTCCTGGCGCTGCATGAGCTGCGAGGACGAGTCGCAATGCACCTCCACCTGCACCAGCGGGTAGGCCTGGGCGAAGCGCGAGAGGATGCCGGGCAGGAAGCGCATCACGTAGTCATCCGGCGTGCCGATGCGCAAGGCACCGACCATGTGCGGCTCGCGCAGGGTGGTCATCACCTCGCCATGCAGCTTGAGGATGCGTCGCGCATAGCTGAGCAGGATCTGCCCCTCGGCCGTCAGCCGCACATTGCGCCCCTCCCGTTCGAACACCGTGCGCTCCAGCACGTCTTCCTCCAGCCGCTTCATCTGCATGCTCACTGCCGACTGGGTGCGGTTGACGGCTTCCGCCGCGCGGGTGAAGCCGCCGTGGTCGGCAATGGCGACAAAGGTGCGCAGCAGTTCCGTGTCGATGGCGGGGTAGCTCATTCATCAATTCCCAAGATGTGATGCATAAGAAACATTCGTTGGATTGATGTTAGCCGCCACCGGAAACTGCCGCCAACCCACAAGGAGGGCCACGCGATGAAAAGTCCAACCCAGCATGTCGCCATTGTGCAGCCGTACTCACTGCGCCTGTCGGTGGCGGGGCGCACGCTACTGGCCCGTCTCAAGCGCTGGTTCCGGCTGTACCGGCAACGCCGCGACCTGGCCCAGGCCAGCGACGCGATGCTCAAGGACCTGGGCCTGTCCCGCGCCGATGTCATGCGCGAATCCGAACGGCCTTTCTGGGATGATCCCCTGGCCAAGTAACCCACCGACGCAAACGACCATCGAACAAGGAAGCCCCATGCACATAGAAGTCAGGATCGTCAACGCCTTCACCGATGGCGCGGTGGGCGGCAACCCGGCCGGCGTGGTGCTGGACGCCGACGCGCTCAGCACCGCTCAGAAACAGGCCATCGCGGCCCGTGTCGGCCTGTCCGAGACGGCCTTCGTCTCCGCCTCCGAGGTGGCACCGTTCAAGCTGGAGTTCTTCACCCCCAACCGCCAGGTGGCCCATTGCGGCCACGCCACGGTGGCCACCTTCTCGCTGCTGCGGGAGCTGGGACGGGTCGCTCCCGGCACCTCGGCGAAGGAGACCATCGACGGCCGGCGCTCGGTGTTCGTGGAGCGCGAGCAGGTCTTCATGGAGCAGGCCGCGCCGCGTTACCAACTGCTGGATGACGGCCAGCGTGCGCAGTTGCTGCAGGCCCTGGGCCTCGTGCCGGCGCAGTTGGCCGATGGCCTGCCGGTGGAGCGGGTGAGCACCGGGCTGGGCTTCGTGATCGTGCCGCTGCGCAGCGAAGCCGATGTGGCCGGCATTCGCATCGACACGCCCGCCCTGGAGCAGCTCAGTGAAGCGCTGGACCTGGTAGGCGTGTACGCCTTCTCACAGCAGACCCGCCAGCCGGACCGGCACGCCGGAGCGCGGATGTTCGCGCCGCGCTACGGCATTGCCGAGGAGTCGGCCACCGGCATGGCGGCTGGGCCGCTGGCCTGCTACCTGCACGACCGCGTCGGGCTGAAGCAGCCGGTGCTGCGCATCGAGCAGGGCCACCTGATGCAGCCGCCGTCGCCGAGCCTGATCACCGTTGAGTTCGATCTGGAGCGCGACGCCATCCTGCGGCTGATGGCCGGTGGCGCTGCCCAGGTCATGCAGACCCTGACCCTGGACTTGTAAGGACCCGCCCATGACGCATCACCTGGCACAACTGAACATCGCCCGCATGAAAGCCCCGCTGGATTCGCCGGTGATGGCGGATTTCGTCGCCAACCTGGCCCGCATCAACGGCCTCGCGGAGGCGTCTCCCGGCTACCTCTGGCGGCTGCAGGACGAGTCGGGCGATGCCACCGCGCTGCGTCCGTTCGGCGATGACGTGGTGGTGAACCTCTCGCTCTGGCGGGACCTGGATTCGTTGAAGGCCTTCACCTACCAGGGCGCCCACACCGAGATGCTCAAGCGCCGGGGCGAGTGGTTCGATCGCCTCGGTGAGGCCCACCAGGTGCTCTGGTGGGTACCGGCGGGTCACCGGCCGGACGTGCACGAGGCCGCCCGGCGCCTGGCCCGGCTGCAGGAGGAGGGCGCAGGGCCGGAGGCCTTCACCTTCCGTCACGCCCACCCGGCGCCGGCTGCCGTGAGCCCCGTGGCATGAGTGGAGCGACGCTGGCGCTGAGCGCGAGCGAGGCACGGCGTCTGGTGCTCGCGGCCCAGGGGTTCACCCGGGCGCCCCGTGGCGCGGTGCGGCCCCCGCACCTGGCGTCGCTGGCCGAGCGGCTGGGCGTGGTGCAGATCGATTCGGTGAATGCCCTGGTGCGTTCCCATTACCTGCCGTTCTTTTCCCGCCTGGGCGGCTACGACGCCGCGGCGCTGGATGCGATGGCCTGGAGCGGCGGGCGTCAGCGGCGCTTCTTCGAGTACTGGGGGCACGAGGCGTCGCTGTTGCCGCTGTCCTTCTACCCGCTGATGCGCTGGCGCATGGCGCGTTCGGCCGCCGGGCAGGGTATCTACGCCATGCTGGCGCGTTTCGGCCGTGAACGGCAGGACGTGATCCAGCGGGTGCTGCAGGCCATCCGCACGGACGGCGCAAGCGGAGCCGGTGCACTCAGCACCCGCACCGAGCGGGCCGGCCCCTGGTGGGACTGGAGCGATGAGAAGAACGCGCTGGAATGGCTGTTCGCCGCTGGCGAGGTGACGGTGGCTGGCCGGCGCGGCTTCGAGCGCCTGTACGACCTGCCGGAGCGGGTGATTCCCGCGCAATGGCTGAACACCCCGGAGCCGACGCCCGATGCGGCGATGCGCGCGCTGCTGCTGCATGCCGCACGCGCCCTGGGCGTGGCGACGGAGAAGGACCTGCGCGACTACTTCCGCCTGGAGGTGGCCGATGCCCGGCGAGCCCTGGCGGAGCTGGTGGAGGCTGGCGAGCTGCTGCCGACCCAGGTGCGTGGCTGGACACAGCCGGCCTACTGCGCCGGTGAGCCGATCATCCCCCGGCGGGTTCGCGCAGCGGCGTTGCTGTCGCCCTTCGATTCGCTGATCTGGGAGCGCAGCCGCACCGAGCGGCTGTTCGGCTTCCACTACCGGCTGGAGCTCTACACCCCGGCCGATCGCCGCCGCTATGGCTACTACGTGCTGCCGTTCCTGCTGGGGGATCGCCTGGTGGCGCGGGTCGACCTGCGTGCTGACCGGCAGGGCAGCAGCCTGAAGGTGCTGGCGGTGCATGAGGAGGCCGGCGGCCTGCCGGAGCCGGCCCTGGCCGAGCTGGGCCGCTGCCTGGTGGAGATGGCGAGCTGGTTGGGGTTGGACAGGGTGGACCTGGCCTGCGTGAGGCCGGTTTCGCAAGACTTGGGGCGCTGGCTGCAGGCATAGCGGGGGCCGCGTAGCGACCCCCGCCAGGTCTCAGCGGACCTTGAGCACCAGCTTGCCGAAGTTGCCGCCGTCGAACAGCTTGGACAGGGTCTCGGGGAAGGTTTCCAGGCCTTCCACCACGTCTTCCTTGCTCTTCAGTTGGCCGCTGGCCATCCAGCCGCCCATCTCGCGGGCGGCATCGGCGAACTTCGCCGCGTGGTCCATCACCACGAAGCCTTCCATGCGGGCACGGTTGACCAGCAGCGACAGGTAGTTGGCCGGGCCCTTCACCGCTTCCTTGTTGTTGTACTGGCTGATGGCGCCGCAGATGACGATGCGGGCCTTGGGTGCGAGGCGGGTCAGCACGGCGTCGAGGATGTCGCCGCCAACGTTGTCGAAGTACAGGTCCACGCCCTTGGGGCACTCGCGCTTGAGCGCTTCGGCGACGTTCTCGGCCTTGTAGTCGATGGCGGCGTCGAAGCCCAGCTCGTCCACCAGGAAGCGGCACTTGTCGGCGCCACCGGCAATGCCGACCACGCGGCAGCCCTTGATACGGGCGATCTGCCCGGCCACGCTGCCCACCGCGCCGGCAGCGCCAGAGAGCACCACGGTCTCGCCGGCCTTGGGCGCGCCGACCTCCAGCAGGGCGAAGTAGGCGGTCATGCCGGTCATACCCAGGGCGGAGAGGTACAGCGGCAGCGGCGCCTTGCTCGGGTCGACCTTGTAGAAGCCGCGCGGCTCGCCGAGGAAGTAGTCCTGCACACCCAGGGCGCCGTTGACGTGGTCGCCCACGGCGAAGTCCGGGTGGTTGGAGGCGATCACCTTGCCCACGCCGAGGGCGCGCATCACCTCGCCGATGCCCACCGGGGGGATGTAGGACCTAGCGTCGTTCATCCAGCCACGCATGGCCGGGTCGAGGGACAGGTAGAGGTTTTCCACCAGCACCTGACCGGGTCCAGGTTCGCCAACGGCCGTCTCGACGAAGTTGAACGTGTCGCGGGTGGCGGGCCCGACGGGGCGCTTGGCGAGCAGGAACTGGCGGTTGATCAGGGACATGGCAGGGGACTCCGAATGGGTGAGACCCACCGGTTTAGTCGGGCAGGCCGGCCAGGGCAAGGTTCGTTGTCGCGAGGAATGCCACGGCATGAATCCGGATGATCCATGGGGGTGGCCTTGATCATCCGTCTGGATGCTGCTCTCTACAGCGGCCTGATGATGCTGACGCCGTTCCGGTCCGACTGGCTAGACTCCCAGCGATTTCCACAGCATCCGAGGTTGCATCGATGAGCACGAGATTCTCCGGCCAGGTCGCCCTGGTCACCGGCGCCGGCAATGGCATCGGCCGCGCTACTGCACAGGCCTTTGCCGCTGAAGGCATCAAGGTGGTGGTGTCCGACGTGGATGTGGTCGGCGGCGAGACCACCGTGCAACTGATCCGCGAGGCGGGTGGCGAGGCCACCTTCATCCGTTGCGACGTGACCCGGGATGCCGAGGTGAAGGCGCTGGTAGAAGGCACGGTCGCGGCCTACGGTCGCCTCGACTACGCATTCAACAACGCCGGTATCGAGATCGAGAAGGGCAAGCTGGCCGACGGCAACGAGGACGAGTTCGACGCGATCATGGGCGTCAACGTCAAGGGCGTGTGGCTGTGCATGA
Source organism: Pseudomonas sp. 1D4 (assembly GCF_001728925.1). Taxonomy (NCBI): domain Bacteria; kingdom Pseudomonadati; phylum Pseudomonadota; class Gammaproteobacteria; order Pseudomonadales; family Pseudomonadaceae; genus Pseudomonas; species Pseudomonas sp. 1D4. The sequence continues at coordinate 33,977 of NZ_LXJQ01000040.1, read as the reverse complement.
AGCACCAGATCCCGCAGATGCTGGCACAGGGTGGCGGCGCCATCGTCAACACCGCTTCGGTGGCGGGCATTGGCGCGGCACCGAAGATGAGCATCTACGCTGCCTCCAAGCACGCGGTCATCGGCCTGACCAAGTCGGCCGCCGTGGAGTACGCGAAGAAGAAGGTGCGTGTGAACGCGGTATGCCCGGCGGTGATCGACACCGACATGTTCCGCCGTGCCTACGAGGCGGACCCGAAGAAGGGCGAGTACGCCGCTGCCATGCACCCGGTGGGGCGCATCGGCAAGGTGGAGGAGATCGCCGGTGCGGTGCTCTACCTGTGCAGCGACGTCGCGGGGTTCACCACCGGGCATTCGCTGGTGGTGGACGGTGGTGCGACGGTGGTCTGAGCCATCGCGCGGTCACACGAGAAAGGCGCCCCTGGGCGCCTTTTCCGTTACGGGGCAGGTCAGTCCCGCCCGGTCCTGACGTTGAGGATCAGCAGGGTCAGCACACCGGCCACCAGGCCCCAGAAGGCCGAGCCGATGGACAGCAGCGTCATGCCGGAGGCGGTGACCATGAAGGTCACCAGTGCGGCCTCGCGCTCCCTGGGCTCCTGCATGGCCACGGTGAGGCCGTTGCTGATGGAGCCGAACAGCGCCAGAGCCGCCACCGAGAGCACCAGTTCCTTGGGGAAGGCGGCGAACAGGGCGGCCAGGGTGGCCGCGAAGGTACCGGCGATGCCGTAGAAGACCCCGCACCACATGGCGGCGGTGTAGCGCTTGCTGCGGTCCTCATGGGCGTGGGGGCCGGTGCAGATGGCGGCGCTGATGGCGGCCAGGTTGATGCCGTGGGAGCCGAAGGGCGCCAGCAGCAGCGAGGCGAAGCCGGTGGCCGAGACCAGGGGCGAGGCCGGCACCTGGTAGCCGTCGGCACGCAGCACGGCGATGCCGGGGATGTTCTGCGAGGCCATCGCCACGATGAACAGCGGCAGGCCGATGCTGATGATGGCAGTGAGGGAGAAGGTCGGGGTGGTCCACACCGGCTGCGCCAGGTGGAAGTGGAAGCCGCTGAAGTCCAGCAGGCCGAGGGCGCCGGCGGTGATGCAGCCCACCAGTAGCGCGGCGAGCACCGCATAGCGTGGCTGCAGGCGCTTGAACAGCAGGTAGCTGAAGAACATCGCCAGGACCAGGGCGGTGCGGTGCTGGGCGGCGATGAAGATCTCGCTGCCGATCTTGAACAGGATGCCGGCAAGCAGGGCGGCGGCGAGGGAGCCCGGCAGGCGCCGCATCAGCCGCTCGAAGCCGCCGGTGAGCCCCACCAGGGTCAGCAGGATGGCGCAGACGACGAAGGCGCCGATGGCGTCGGAGTAGGGCACCCCGGGCAGGCTGGTGATCAGCAGCGCTGCGCCCGGGGTGGACCAGGCCACGGTGATCGGCGTGCGGTAGCGCAGCGAGAGGCCGATGCTGCAGATGGCCATGCCGATGGACAGGGCCCAGATCCACGAGGCGATCTGCCCGCTGGAGAGGCCGGCGGCCTGGCCGGCCTGGAACATCAGCACCAGGGAGCTGGTGTAGCCGGTGAGCATCGCGATGAAGCCGGCCACCACCGCCGACGGCGAGGAGTCGGCCAGTGGGCGCAGACGGGGCAGGGCGGTGCCGGAGTCTGACATCAGTGCGTTCCCTTGAAGTCGACGAGGATGGGGTAGAGCGAGGCCACCAGCAGAACGGCCATGCCGATATTGAACGCCCGCAGCACCCGTGGCGAGGACAGCCAGTGGCGCAGCAGGCTGCCGGCGACGGTCCAGAGGCCGACGCTGGGGCAGTTGATCAGGGCGAACAGGACGGCGATCAGCAGGGCGTTGGTGACGAAGTTCTCCTGCGGGGTGTAGGTGGTGATGGCGCCGATCGCCATGACCCAGGCCTTGGGGTTGACCCACTGGAAGGCCGCCGCCTGGAGGAAGGTGAAGGGGCGCGCCTCGCCCTTGGCGTCGTCGGGGGCGCCGGAGCCGGCGATTTTCCAGGCCAGGTAGATCAGATAGGCTGCGCCGCCATAACGCAGCAGGCTGTACAGCAGGGGAATCTGCTCGAAGACCTGATGCAGCCCCAGGCCCACCGCGGCGACCATCACCATGAAGCCGATGCTGATGCCGAGCATGTGCGGCAGGCTGCGGCGGATGCCGAAATTGACCCCTGAGGCGAGCAGCATCATGTTGTTGGGGCCTGGGGTGATGGAGGTGACGAGGGCAAACAGCGCAAAGGCGAGCAGCAGTTCCAGGCTCATGGCAGGTCTCTCTTCTTGGAGGGGAAAGCCTACGGCGTGACGCGTCGCCGCGCCCCGTACAGCGATGCGCGCAAAAAGCGATACAGTCGCGTGACGTCGCCTGTGTGCACCGCTACTGTGCCGGTCAGTTGAATCAGGAGCCCAGTGATGGACGAGAACCCCTACGCACCACCCCAGGTCGAACTGCTCCAGCCGGAGGCGCCGCGCCCGTTGCCGGAGTGGAGTGCCGGCCAGCTCAGGCTGTTGGGCTGGTTGTCCCTGGTCGGCTTCCTGGGCAACCTGATGCTGTTGTTGGGCGCGGTGTCGATCGGTTGGTTCGGCGTCGAGCTGCCGGTGGCCTTTACCGACTGGTCGGGCCTTTCCCTGGTGCTGCTGGGCAGTTATGTGTCCCTGCGCTTCAAGGCCTTTGCCGAGGCGCGTTTTGCTGCCATTGGCCTGACCTGGCCCACCTGGGTCGTGGTCGTATCCAGCGTGCTGCTGCAGGTGTGGCTCATGGCAGTGGGGGAGCGACTGGCGAGCTTCGGGTGGGAAGCGGCGCTCTACGGTGCGGGCATGGTGCTGTGCGGGGTGGGGTGTATCTGGCTCGGTGTGCGCCTGGTGAAGGTGCCGGATTCCTACCCGTCGTTCCGGGTCGTGGCCGGTTCGATCCTGGTCACGGGTGTGATGCTGGCTTCACTGCTGCTGGCCGCGTTCAGTTCGCTGCCGGCCCTGGTGTCGGTGGTGGCCACGGCGCTGGTGTTCTTCCGGGGTGCACGGGAACTGGAGGGCGGGCGCTGAGGCGCCTCAGGTGCCTTCCGACTCATCCTGGCGGGCGCCGCCCAGGGTCTGGTTGACCTTCAGCCAGCCTTCCACCGCATCGGCCCCGGCCTCGCCGAAGGCCCGCTCCAGCAGGCGGGCCTGCTCCCGGCGCAGGCTCTTCTCCAGCTTCGAGCCTTCTGCCGTCAGCCCTAGCTGGCGCTTGCGCTTGTCGTCGTCGGCGGTGCTGCTCTGCACCAGGTCCATCTCCATGAGCTGGCGCAGCGGCGTGTTCAGCGCCTGCTTGCTCACGCCGAGGTAGCCGAGCATTTCCTTCACGCTCAGCCCCGGGTATTTGGCGATGAAGAACAGGATGCGGTGGTGTACCCGCGACAGCCCGCGACGGGCGAGCATCTCGTCGGGCTTGCTGGTGAAAGCCTGGTAGCCGAAGAAGAAGGCCTCCATGGCAGCGTGCTGGACGGCGGGGTTTTTAAGGTCAAGCATATTGACGTATCCATCCCGGGCATCGTAGTTTCGGTCAAGCAGTTTGACTCAATTCCCACGCCTTCGCACCCGGTGACATCCATGGCCTTCTCCGAACGCATCGCCCGCCTGAAAAGCTCCCTGATCCGTGAAATCCTCGCTGCGGCGCAGCGCCCGGAGGTGATGTCCTTCGCCGGTGGCCTGCCGGCCGAGCCGATGCTGCCGAAGGTGGAGTGGGCGGATATGCCGGCGAGCATGGGCCAGTACGGCATGAGCGAGGGCGAGCCGGCCCTGCGTGAGGCGGTGGCCGCCGAGGCGCGCGCGCTGGGTGTGCCCTGCGATGCCAGTCAGGTGCTGATCGTCAGCGGCTCCCAGCAGACCCTGGACCTGGCGTCCAAGCTGTTCATCGACCCGGGCACCGAAGTGCTGCTGGAGGCGCCGACCTACCTGGCCGCGCTGCAGGCGTTCCAACTGTTCGGAGCCGACTGTATCGCCGTGGCCCAGGAGGCCGACGGCCCCGAGCTGGCCTCCCTGCGCCAGCGCCTGGAGCAGCACAAGCCGGCCTTCGCCTACCTGATCCCGACCTTCCAGAACCCCTCGGCAGTGCGCTACAGCGAGGCCAAGCGCGACGCCGTGGCGGCGCTGCTGGACGAGTTCGGCGTGACCCTGATCGAAGACGAGCCGTACCGCGAACTGGTGTTCGATGGCGGCAGCGCCACCCCCATCGTCAGCCGCCTGAAGAAGGCCAGCTGGATCTACACCGGCACCGTCTCCAAGACCCTGCTGCCGGGCCTGCGCGTGGGCTTCCTGATCGCCAGCCCGGACCTGTTCCCCTACCTGCTGCGCCTGAAGCAGTCCGCCGACCTGCACACCAACCGCATCGGCCAATGGCAGGCCCTGCAATGGCTGGGCAGTGAGCAGTACCGGGGCCACCTGGCCGAGCTGCGTGACTTCTACCGCGTGCGCCGCGATGCCATGCAGACGGCGCTGGAAGAACACTTCGGCGACCTGGCCACCTGGGAAGTGCCCCAGGGCGGGCTGTTCTTCTGGCTGGCCCTCAAGCAGCCGCTGGATACCCGCACCCTGCTGAAGCCGGCGCTGGATCAGAATGTCGCCTTCATGCCGGGCGAGCCGTTCTTCATCGACCCGGACAACCACCCCGGCTACCTGCGCCTGAACTTCAGTCATGTGGCGCCGGAGCGCCTGGGCGAGGGGCTGCGTCGGCTGGCCAGCGTGGTACGGGAAGCCCAGGCCGCCCAGGCCGTCTGATCGAGGAGCGGGCGATGTACAAGGTTTACGGTGATGTGATTTCCGGCAACTGCTACAAGGTCAAGCTGATCCTCGAGCTGCTGGGGCAGCCCTATCAGTGGGTGCCGGTGGACATCCTCAAGGGTGAGACCCGGAGCGAGGCCTTCCTGGCGCTCAACCCCAACGGCAAGATTCCGGTCCTGGAGCTGGAGGACGGCACCACCCTGTGGGAGTCCAACGCCATCCTCAACTTCCTGGCCGAGGGCAGCGACCTGCTGCCCACCGAGCCGCGCCTGCGCACCCAGGTGCTGCAGTGGCAGTTCTTCGAGCAGTACAGCCATGAGCCCTATGTGGCGGTGGCGCGCTTCATCAAGCGCTACCAGGGCATGCCGGTCGAGCGCGCCGAGGAGTACCAGGTGTGCCTGGTGCGCGGCTACAAGGCCCTGCGGGTGATGGAGCAGCAGCTCTCCCGCACGCCGTACCTGGTGGGTGATACCTATTCGATCGCGGACATCGCCCTGTACGCCTACACCCATGTGGCGGAAGAGGGCGGCTTCGACCTCTCCGGCTTCCCTGCCATCCAGGCCTGGATGGCGCGGGTGGCGGCTCATCCGCGTCACGTCAGCATCGGCTGAGGCGGCACGTGGCCGGCATGGCGCGCAGGGCAGCCCGGGTCTAACGTCCTCCGGGTCCGTTCCGGGCCTGGAGGCATGCAGATGAAATACCGGGGTGGCTGCCATTGCGGCCGTGTCGCATTCGAGGTCGAGGGCAGCCCCATCACCGAGGTGATGGCCTGCAACTGCTCGCTGTGCAGCAAGCGTGGCTACCTGCTGTGGTTCGTCCCGCGCGCCCAGTTGGTGCTGGAGACGCCCGAGTCCGACCTGTCTACCTACCGCTTCAATCGCATGCAGATTGCCCATCACTTCTGCGGCACCTGCGGCTGCGCGCCGTTCGGCGAGGCTTCCGATCCCCAGGGCAACGCCATGGCGGCGGTGAACGTGCGCTGCCTGGAGGGCGTCGATCCGGATGCGCTGCAGGTGCGCAAGGTGGATGGGCGCAGCTTCTAGCGGGTCGTCTTCCGGGGCTCTAAATAAAAAAACCGGCCCTGGGCCGGTTTTTTCGTGGGCGATCCCTCAGCGGATCAGGTTGAGGAACTCGCTGCGGGTCGCGGCGTTGTTGCGGAATTCGCCGAGCATCACCGAGGTGATCATCGAGGAATTCTGCTTCTCCACGCCGCGCATCATCATGCACATGTGCTGGGCCTCGATCACCACGGCCACGCCCAGGGCGCCGGTGACCTGCTCCACCGCTTCGGCGATCTGCCGGGTGAGGTTCTCCTGGATCTGCAGGCGGCGGGCGAACATGTCGACGATGCGCGCCACCTTGGACAGGCCCAGCACCTTGCCGTTGGGCAGGTAGGCCACGTGGGCCTTGCCGATGAAGGGCAGCAGGTGGTGCTCGCACAGGGAGTACAGCTCGATGTCCTTCACCAGCACCATCTCGCTGTTGTCGGAGGTGAACAGGGCGCCGTTGATCACCTCGTCAAGGGTCTGCTCGTAGCCGCGGCAGAGGTACTGCATGGCCTTGGCAGCGCGCTTGGGGGTGTCCAGCAGGCCTTCGCGGTTCACGTCCTCACCCAGTTGGCCGAGGATCGCGGTGTAGTGGCTTGCCAGTTTGTCGGGGCTAGAGTCCATGGTGCTTCCAGAATCGAGTGGATGTAGGCGGACCATTGGCATGCCCATCGGGCCCGGTTGTTGCCGGGGCAGCCCTTACGGCTGCATCGCACGCGGTGGGGGCGGGACGCTCTGACGGCGGCTTCCGCACGGCCACCCGGCACATGGTCGCGTTTCGTTCGGCGGCGATTGTACTGCGCCTGCCCGTGCTTGCCGAACTTCTTTGGCCGTTCCACCGTCTGATGGCAGTCGGCCATCGCGGCGATAGCAATCTTCGAGTGTCCATCGCTTCAGCCCATCCTTGGGCTGCCGATACCTGTGCCGTTCTTTCTATCCTCATGCCGTTTTCGAGGTCCTTCCCGATGTTCCAGTCATCCCTCAAGCGCGAACTGGCCGAGTGCCAAGCCCAGCTCGCGCAGGCTCTGGCGCGCCGTAGCGCCGTCGAACGCTCCATGGCGGTCATCGAGTTCCTGCCGGATGGCACCATCGTGTCCGCCAACGAGAACTTCCTCTCCGCGGTCGGCTACCGCCCGGAGGAGGTGCAGGGTCGGCACCACCGCATGTTCTGCGAGCCGGCCTATGCCAACAGCACCGAGTACCGCCGCTTCTGGGAGCGTCTGGCGGCGGGCGAGTTCATCCGTGACCGTTTCCGCCGGCGTGACAAGCAGGGGCGCGAGCTATGGCTCGAGGCCAGCTACAACCCGGTGCGTGACACGGCCGGGCGGGTGATCGGGGTGTTCAAGCTGGCCACCGACATCACTGCCCAGGTGCTGCGTGAACAGCAGCAGGAGAGCCTGATCAGTGCCATTGACCGTTCCATGGCGGTGATCGAGTTCAACCTGCGGGGGGAGGTGCTCACCGCCAACGAGAATTTCCTGAGCCTGATGGGGTATCGCCTGGACGAGATCCGTGGGCGCCATCACCGGCAGTTGTGTACCCGGGAGGACGCGGCATCGCCCGAGTACACGCAGTTCTGGGAGCGCCTGAATCGCGGCGAGTTCTTCACGGGCCGTTTCAAGCGGGTCAACAAGCGCGGGGATGTGGTCTGGCTGCGCGCCACCTATAACCCGGTGTTCGACGCCAACGGCACCCTCTGCAAGGTGGTAAAGCTGGCCACGGACGTGACCGAGCAGGTGCTGCACCAGCAGGCAGAGTCCGATGCTGCGCGCCTGGCCTATGAGATATCCCTGCAGACCGACGGTGGTGCGCAGCGCGGTGCCGAGGTGGTCCGGCGCACGGTGGACGTGGTGCAGGGCATCGCTGGCGAATTGAACCGGGCGGCCAGCGGCATTTCGGCCGTGAGCCAGCAGTCCGACCAGATCAGCAGTATCGTGCAGACCATCCGTGGTATCGCCGATCAGACCAACCTGCTGGCGCTGAACGCCGCCATCGAGGCGGCACGGGCCGGCGAGCAGGGGCGCGGGTTCGCCGTGGTGGCCGAGGAGGTGCGCAACCTGGCGGTACGCACGGCTCAGGCGACGGTGGAGATCGTCGACGTTGTACGGCGCAACCATGAGCTGTCCCAGGAGGCGGTCCAGAGCATGGAAAGCAGCCGCGAGAAGGTGGAGCAGGGGGTGGAACTGGCCAGTCATGCGGGCCAGGCGATCTTGGAAATCCAGGAAGGTGCCCAGCGTGTGGTGGAAGCCATCCGCCAGTTCAGTTCCACGCTGGGGCGCTGAGCCGAGGGGGCGCCCGGTGCCGGGCGGCGCTGGTCACGTCTACTCGTCGCGGCCTTCGAGCATGGTGCGGCGCAACATCACGTAGAGGGCACCGGTGCCGCCGTGGCGCGGCAGGCAGGAGGTGAAGCCGAGCACCTGGGGATGCTGGCGCAGCCAGGTGTTGACGTGGCTCTTGATCAGCGGGCGCTTGCCATCCAGGCGCGCCGCCTTGCCATGGGTGATGCGCACGCAGCGGATTTCCAGCTTGGCGGCCTCGGCGAGGAAGTCCCAGAGGGTCTCTCGGGCCTTCTCCACGGTCATGCCGTGCAGGTCGAGGCTGCCCTCGAAGGCAATCTGGCCCTGCTTGAGCTTGCGCATCTGGCCTTCCTGGACGCCGTCGCGGGCCCAGTGCAGCTCATCCTCGGCACCCACGTCGATCACGAAGAGGTCGGACAGGCCGTCCACCTTGGTGCTGGTGCCCGCCTGGGTGGCGTTCTGCCGGCGACTGACGACCTGCTGGCGGTCGGCACGCGGCTTGCCGACATCGGCGCGGTCGTGCTGGATGCGTTTGACGCCACGCATCTGCTGGCTGAACAGGGAAAAATCGTCGTCTTGCATGAGGGCCTCCACAGCGGCTGCCCAGTTTACCCGTGAGGCGGGGCGACGTCAGTGGCGTTTCTTCATCAGTCGGGGTGACAGGTCCAGGTTGCTGCGCCGGCGGAAGCGCCACCGTGCATGGCGCCAGAGCCCAACGCCGAAGGCCAGCAGCAACAGGCCGGTGACCAGCAGGGTCAGCGCGGCGCCGGTGCTGTCGTTCAGTGGGCCGAGCGCAGGCGGACGGCCGAGCAGGGTGGCCGAGCCGGCCATCGCCAGGAGGATGCCCAGGGTGGCGATCAGGGCTGCACAGCCGGCCAGCAGCCGCCAGCCCAGGTGCCGGGGCGCATGGGGGCGAAGGCGGCGGGCGTCGAATCCATCGGGGTGTTTCATCCGGTGTTCCTCGTCTTGATCGGGCGTATGACCGGAACCAGCGGGTGGGGTTCCTGCCATTCGCCCGATAGGAGAGGGCCGGCTTTGCGGTGAGGCGTTGCCTCAGGCGAGGGCGCGTGCGTTGGGTACGACGCTGGCGAAGTTGTCGGCGAGGGCGATGACCTCGACGCGGTGCATCTCGTCGGCGCTGATCACGCCGCCGTCAGGGGTGGGCAGGTCACGGGTGGCGCAGGCGGCAGCGACCAGGGTGCAGCGGTAGCCGTAGTCCTTGGCGGCGCGCACGGTGGTGCTGACGCTGGAGTGGGTCATGAAGCCGCAGACGATCAGGTCCAGGTGGCCGATCTCCTGCAGGCGATCGTGCAGGTCGGTGCCGGCGAAGGCGTTGGGCAGGCGCTTCTCGACGACCACCTCGCCGGGCAGCGGGGCGGCTTCGGGCATCTGCTGACCACGCTCGCCCTGGGGGTCCAGCAGGCCACCCGGCACACCCAGGTGCTTGACGTGTACGACAGGGGTGCCGGCTGCGCGAGCGGCGGCCAGCAGGGTCGCGATCTCCTCCAGTGCCGCGTCGAGGCCGGGCAGTGCCAGGACACCGCTGCGGTACTCCTCCTGGACGTCGATGATGACCAGCGTGGCGTTGCTCAGGGTGGTCGGCGGGTAGCCCCGGCCGCTGAGTTGGAACATGGATTTGGGAGCAGACATGCGAATCTCCGGTACGGCGTAGGCCGCTATTGTCCGCCGAGTGACGCGATAAGTGAACCATGTCGCGCAATCCTCTTGCGGGAACCCTCCCGCCGGGCGCACCATCGGAGCTCTTCGGATGGAGTCGAAGTCGCCGTGTGCAAGGAGTTGCCGCATGAATAGCCTGTCTGATCTTCCCCCCTCTTTCTGGCTGCTGTTCGCCTGCGCCGTGGCCATCGCCGTGCTGCGCGAGTTGCGTCGTGAGCGCAGGGAAGATCCCTAGGTGCGTCGCAAGCCTCGAGCGGTCGGGTGTAGAATTCGCGTCCCGTTCCTAGAGGTAGAGCGTCGTGTCCGAATCCCGCCTGCGCACCCTGCGCGACCACATCCGCTGGGCCGTTAGTCGTTTCCATGGGGAGAACCTGTTCTTCGGCCATGGCACCGATAACGCCTGGGATGAAGCCCGCCAGCTCGTCCTCGGCGCCCTGCACCTGCCCTATGAAATTGCCGACAGCTACCTGGACTGCCGCCTGGAGGATGACGAGCGCGAGCATGTCCAGGCGCTGCTGAGGCGCCGCATCCACGAGCGCGTACCGGCTGCCTACCTGCTGGGCGAGGCTTGGTTCTGCGGCCTGCCGTTCGTGGTCGACGAGCGCGTGCTGGTGCCCCGTTCGCCCATCGGCGAGCTGATCGAGCAGGGCTTCGAGCCCTGGCTGCCGCACATGCCGGCGCGCATTCTCGACCTTTGCACCGGTTCCGGCTGTATCGGCATTGCCGCCGCCCACGCCTTCCCCGAGGCGGAGGTGGTGCTGGCCGACCTGTCCTTCGATGCGCTGGAAGTGGCCAACCAGAACATCGAACGCCACGAACTGGACGACCGCGTCTACACCGTCCAGGGCGACGGCTTCGACGGCCTGCCCGGCCAGCGCTTTGACCTGATCCTGTCCAATCCGCCCTATGTCGATGCGGAAGACTTCGCCGACATGCCCGAGGAGTACCACCATGAGCCCGCCATGGGCCTGGCCTGCGGTGATGATGGGCTCGACCTGGTGCGGCGCATGTTGGCCGAGGCCGCCGACCACCTGACTGAGCAGGGCACCCTGATCGTCGAGGTGGGCAACAGCCAGGTGCATGTGGAGGCGCTGTACCCGGAAGTGGACTTCACCTGGCTGGAGTTCGCCCGGGGCGGGCATGGCGTGTTCCTGTTGAGTGCCCGCCAGTGCCGTGAGCACCAGGACCTGTTCCGCGCCCGCCTGACGGGCTGAAAGGGTCGCCCCCGGTCGCCGCGTCTCTGAAAACTGAGGCGATGCCGCATTGGCAACGCAGGTGGTTCTTGGGCATGCCCCTCAGTGGGTGGCGATCCAGATCAGCAAGCCGGCCTGGAACACGGCGAAGACCACCAGGCAGGTGATGGTGAAACGCAGGCCGCTGTCGTCGCGCTTGAGCTCGGCGACGCGGTCCTCCAGCTTGCGGACCTGGATTTCCTGCTGATGCAGGTTGTGGTCGGCCTGCTGCAGCATGTTGGCCGCGTCCAGCAGGCCGATGACCTGCACCTTCTCCTTGTTCCAGTCATCCAGCAGCTCGCTGACGCGACCGGCGCCGTAGTTGGCGTGCAGTTGCAGCGGGTCCTGGTAGGTGACTTCGAATCCCTGGGCCTTGAGCACATGGTCACGGCGCTGGCGGATGTCTTCCGAGGCGGCCAGGGTGTTCGGCAGTGCGCCCCCTTCGACCCGGTAGTGGGCCCACTGGCGTCGTGCCCAGTGGATGCCTCGGGCCAGCAGGAAGCGTCCCAGGCCGCGGTTCTGGGGCTCCAGTCGAAGGCCGTCGTCGGGGCCGAAGCGGACCTCCTTGCTGCGGTGATCGGCCCAGACCTCCAGGCGGTTCTGCTCCTTGCGCATGAGTTGCCCTGGCAGGTTCAGGCTGAGCACCAGCAGGCTGTGGTCGGGGCTGTGCCGCTCCACCTCGCCCAGCTCGATGAAGCGCAGTGGTCGGGGCCCTGTGGCGGGGTCGGCCGGCAGCGGCGCGAGCCTCAGCAGCAGGTGGTTCTCCGGCTCCAGGTCGGCCCAGGGGTGCGGTGGCACCACCACGGGTGTGGGGTCCAGGGCCTCGGGGGGCGGGGTGTCGGTGTCGCTCATCGGACTTTCCTGTTGCAGGCGCGGTGTGATCCGGTTATCGGCCGCCAGGCGGCGGGCTGGAGGGCAGGGCGGCGATGAACGCCAGCAGGTGCTGGCCGAGCTCGCGAGCCAGCGGCAGCTCGGCGGCATTATAGGAGGCCAACTGCTCCTGGATACCGGCCGGTGTGATGCGCAGGATGTGGTTCATGCCGCCGATGATTGCCAGTTCTGCGTCGGGCTTCGCCGCCTTCAGGGCCTCGGCATCGGCAACGCCGACCTGGATGTCGTGGCTGCCCTGCAGGATCAGTGCGGGGATCTTCACTGCTGCGAAAGCCTCAACCGGGTCGTGGGCCAGTAGCGAGATCAGGTAGGGCTGCACGCTGGGTCGGAACAGCACCATCAGTGGTGGCGGAACCTCGTCCATGGTCTGGCCGTTGCGCAGGGCCGTGAGGATCGCGGCGCTCCGTGCCAGGAGTGGAGGCGGCAGGCGTTGGCGCAGTTGTTCCATCAGCAACTGGTCGAAGGGCCGGCCGCTGCCGGCGATCACCACCAGGGCGGCGGCCCCGGTGCGTGGCGCGGCCAGGCTGGCGATCAGCGCGCCTTCGCTGTGGCCGATCAGGATCAGCCTGGAAAACCGGGGGTCGGCTCTGAGCTGGCGTGCCCAGGCGACGGCGTCGTCCACGTAGCCGTCCAGGCTCAGTTGGCGTTCGTCCGGGCCGGCGTCGTGGCTGGCGGCAATGCCGCGCTTGTCGAAGCGCAGGCTGGCGATGCCGTTTCGCGCCAGCAGCTCGGCGAGCTTCTTAAGGTTGTCGTTACGCCCGCCCATGGGGTTGTTGCCGTTGCGGTCGGTGGGGCCGGAACCGGCCACCAGTAACGCGACGGGGGGCGGCTCCTTGCCGCCTGGCAGCAGCAGGGTGCCGTGGAGCACGCCGGTGCCGGTGTTCAGGTCCAGGGGGCGCTGCAGCACGGTATGGGCGGCGAAGCCGGTGGCGGGTGGGAGAAGGCTGCAGAGCAGCGGGGCGAGCAGGGTGTACAGCAGTCGGGGCATGGGGGAATCCGTGTGGGCGTGCCAGGCTTGGATGCCGGCACCGGCGCAAGGTTCGTGGATGAACTGGCCGGGCGCCGCAGGTATACTCCTCGGCCTTTCTTCGAGGCCCATTTCAGCGGAGCACTGTGCATGTCCGGCAACACCTACGGCAAGCTGTTCACCGTCACCACGGCTGGCGAAAGCCACGGCCCGGCGCTGGTCGCCATCGTCGACGGCTGCCCGCCGGGGCTGGAGCTTTCCCTGGAGGACCTGCAACGTGACCTCGACCGCCGCAAGCCGGGTACCAGCCGCCACACCACCCAGCGCCAGGAGGCCGACGAGGTGGAAATCCTCTCCGGCGTCTTCGAAGGCCGCACCACCGGCTGCTCCATCGGCCTGCTGATCCGCAACACCGACCAGAAGTCCAAGGACTACTCGGCGATCAAGGACCTGTTCCGCCCGGCCCACGCCGACTACACCTACCACCACAAGTACGGCGTCCGCGACTACCGCGGCGGCGGCCGCTCCTCGGCGCGCGAGACCGCCATGCGCGTCGCCGCCGGCGCCATCGCCAAGAAGTGGCTGGCCGGCCAGGGCATCCGCATTCGCGGCTACATGAGCCAGCTCGGCCCGATCGAGATCCCCTTCAAGACCTGGGACTCGGTGGAGCAGAACGCCTTCTTCAGCCCCGACCCGGACAAGGTGCCGGAGCTGGAGGCCTACATGGACCAGTTGCGCCGTGATCAGGATTCCGTCGGCGCCAAGATCACCGTCGTCGCCGAAGGCGTGCCGCCAGGCCTGGGTGAGCCGATCTTCGACCGCCTGGACGCGGAACTGGCCCACGCGCTGATGAGCATCAACGCGGTGAAGGGCGTGGAGATCGGCGCCGGCTTCGCGTGCGTTGCCCAGCGCGGCACTGAGCACCGCGACGAGCTGACCCCGGAAGGCTTCCTCAGCAACAACGCCGGCGGCATCCTCGGCGGCATTTCCTCGGGCCAGCCGATCGTCGCCCACCTGGCGCTCAAACCCACCTCCAGCATCACCACACCGGGCCGCTCCATCGACGTCGACGGCAACCCGGTGGACGTGATCACCAAGGGTCGCCACGACCCCTGCGTCGGCATCCGTGCCACGCCCATCGCCGAAGCCATGATGGCCATCGTGCTGATGGACCACCTGCTGCGCCATCGCGGGCAGAACGCCGATGTGCGCGTCAGCACCCCGGTGCTCGGCCAGCTGTGACCGGCGGCGCGCTGCCGTACTGGCGGCTGTCCGGCTTCTACCTGTTCTACTTCGCCCTGCTGGGTGCCACGGCGCCCTTCCTCGGGCTCTACTTCGCCCACCTGGGCTTCTCCGCCGCGCGCATCGGCGAGCTGGTGGCCATCCCCATGCTGATGCGCTGCGTGGCGCCCAACCTCTGGGGCTGGCTGGGCGACCGCAGCGGCCGGCGCCTGGCCATCGTGCGGCTGGGCGCGCTCTGCACCCTGTGCACCTTCGCGCTGATCTTCGTCGACAAGAGCTACGCCTGGCTGGCGATGATCATGGCCCTGCACGCCTTCTTCTGGCATGCGGTGCTACCGCAGTTCGAAGTGATCACCCTTGCGCACCTCAAGGAGCAGGCGGCGCGCTACAGCCAGATCCGCCTGTGGGGCTCGATCGGCTTCATCCTCACCGTGGTCGGCCTGGGCAAGGCGTTCGAGGTGTTCAGCCTGGACGTCTACCCGGTGGCGCTGGTGGTCATCATGGCCGGCATCGTGCTCAGCAGCTGGTGGGTGCCCAATGCCACGCCGGTGGCCCGGGAGGGGGGCGCCAGCGGCGGCTTCCTCGACCAGTTGCGGCAACCCGGCGTGCTGGCGTTCTACCTGTGCGTGGGGCTGATGCAGCTTTCCCACGGCCCGTACTACACCTTCCAGACCATCTACCTGGAAAGCCTCGGCTACCCGCGCGGCTTCATCGGCCAGCTTTGGGCGCTGGGCGTGGTGGCGGAGGTCTTGATGTTCCTGGCGATGGCGCGCATCCTCTCGCGCTTCCCGGTTCGCCAGGTGCTGGCCGCGAGCTTCCTGCTCGCCGCGTTGCGCTGGCTGCTGCTGGGGCATCTCGCCGACAACCTCGCGGTGCTGTTGTTCGCCCAGGTGCTCCATGCGGCGACCTTCGGCAGCTTCCACGCGGCGGCCATCCATTTCGTGCAACGCCAGTTCGGCCCGCAGCAGCAAGGCCAGGGCCAGGCGCTCTACGCAGCCCTCGCCGGCACCGGCGGTGCGCTCGGGGCCCTGTACTCCGGTTACAGCTGGAACAGCCTGGGCGCCTCCTGGACCTTCGTCATCGCCAGCCTGGCCGCCATGGCCGCTGCCGTTATCATTGCCACTCAATTGAAAGAGGAGCGGGCATGAACCGCGAAACACTCACCCGTGAAATCATCGAGGCCGGCCGCTTCCTCTATGGCCGCGGCTGGTCGCCGGCCACCAGCAGCAACTATTCAGCGCGGCTGTCGGCCGACCAGGCGCTGCTGACCGTCTCCGGCAAGCACAAGGGCCAGCTCGGCGAGGACGACGTGCTGGCCACCGATCTCGACGGCATCAGCCTGGAGCCCGGCAAGAAGCCCTCCGCCGAGACCCTGCTGCACACCCAGCTGTACCGCTGGCAGCCCGGGATAGGCGCCGTGCTGCACACCCACTCGGTGAATGCTACCGTGCTCTCGCGGCTGACCCTGAGCGACTCGCTGGTGTTCGCCGACTATGAACTGCAGAAGGCCTTCAGCGGCGTGACCACTCATGAAAGCCAGGTGGAAGTGCCGATCTTCGACAACGACCAGGACATCGCCCGCCTGGCAGCCAAGGTCCAGCCCTGGCTGGACGCGCACCCCGAGTGCGTCGGCTACCTGATCCGTGGCCACGGCCTCTATACCTGGGGCCCACGCATGAGCGACGCGCTGCGCCAGGTCGAAGCCTTCGAGTTCCTGTTCGAGTGCGAGCTGAAGGTTCGCGCCCTGCAGGCCCGCTGACGCCACCCTCCGCCGAGGGAGCCTTGACCCAGACCGCCCGTGCGACCGGCCAGCAGAGCCGGAGCCGGCGACCAGGAGTACACCGATGAGCAGCCTTTCCGTTTACCACGAGTCCAGCCCCGACCTGCCGAACAAGGTGCTGACCCATGTCGACGACATCGCCTCCACCCTTGCGGCCGTGGGCGTGCGCTTCGAGCGCTGGCAGGCCAGCGCGCCGCTGGCCCCGGGGGCGAGCCAGGACGAGGTGATCGCCGCCTACCGCCCACAGATCGACGCGCTGATGAAGGAGCGCGGCTACGTGACGGTGGACGTGGTCAGCCTCGACCGCAGCCACCCGCAGAAGGCCGAGCTGCGTGCCAAGTTCCTCGACGAGCACCGTCACGCCGAGGACGAGGTGCGCTTCTTCGTCGCCGGGCGCGGCCTGTTCACCCTGCACATCGACGACTACGTCTACGCCGTGCGGTGCGAGAAGAACGACCTGATCTCGGTGCCGGCCGGCACCCGCCACTGGTTCGACATGGGCGAAGAGCCGCACTTCGTCGCCATCCGCCTGTTCAATAATCCCGAGGGCTGGGTTGCCCAGTTCACCGGGGACGACATCGCCAGGCGCTTTCCTCAGTTGGAGGATTGAGGTCGTAGGCGGTGCAGGGAACGTGGTGGGCTGAAGCCCACCCTACGCCCACCCGACACACCCGCCCGGTACGCCTGTCTGAGTCCATCCATCCCTGCGATTGCGCCGGGTCCAGTGAATATCGAAATACCGGAGTCCGCATGCCCATCAAGGCCATCCTCACTGACATCGAAGGCACCACCAGTGCCGTGAGCTTCGTCTTCGACGTGCTGTTCCCCTATGCCGCCCGGCACCTGCCGGGCTTCGTCAGCGAGCACGCCGCCGAGCCGGCCGTGGCGGAGCAGTTGGAAGCGGTGCGTCGCGAGAGTGGCGAGCCCGAGGCCAGCGTCGAGCGCGTGGTGGCGATCCTGCTGGAATGGATTGCCGAGGACCGCAAGGCCACCCCGCTCAAGGCGCTGCAAGGCATGGTCTGGGAGCAGGGCTACCGGGCCGGGCAGCTCAAGGGTCATGTCTACCCGGATGCAGTCGAGGCGCTGCGCCGCTGGCACGCCGAGGGCTATCGGCTGTACGTCTACTCCTCGGGCTCGATCCAGGCGCAGAAGCTGATCTTCGGCTGTTCCGAGGCGGGTGACCTGAGCCTGCTGTTCTCCGGCTACTTCGACACCACCAGCGGCCCCAAGCGGGAGACTGGGTCCTACCGCCGTATCGTCGAGGCCATCGGGCTGTCGGCAGAGGAGGTGCTGTTTCTCTCCGACGTGGTGCAGGAGCTGGACGCGGCGCGCGAAGCCGGCCTCCCCACCATCGGCCTGGCCCGCGAGGGCGGCGAGCTGGCCGGGCATCCGACCGTGGCCAGCTTTGCGGTGATCGACCCGGCACACACCTGAGTCGACCCTCTCGTCAGTAGTCCAGCCACACCGCGCGGTGGTCGGAGCCTTGCCAGGGCAGGGCGCCCACCGCCTTCACCGTGCGGTCGCTGCGCAGCAGGATCAGGTCCACGCCCAGCAGCCCCGGCCACCAGGTGGGGCGCACGCGCTGGGCGGTGAGGCGCAGGCCGGCATCGGCCAGAAAGTCCTGCAGGCGCGGTGAGAACGCCGTGCTGTTGAAGTCCCCCATCACCACCACTTCGCGACCTTCCAGGACGATCTGCTCGGCCAGCTGGCGCAGGCTTTCGTCCCGGGCTGCCGCCAACTCCGGCCCCAGGGGCGGCGGCGGGTGGATGCCGTAAAGCACGGTGCCGTCATCCAGCTCGGCGCGGATGTAGGGGTAGGCGGCCAGTCCGCGCGGCTCCAACACCTGGCAGCGGCGCACCGGTTGGCGGGTGAACAGCGCCAGGCCGAACGGGCCGTCCTGGTAACGGGCGCAGGCTTCCCGGGCTTTCAGCGGCGCCAGGCGTTCGCCCCAGGCGGGAGTTGCTTCGGTGAGGAACAGGGCATCGGCCGGCAGTGCGTTGAGCCAGGCGGCCTCGGCGTCGGCGCGGGGGCTGTCCAGGCGCAGGTTGTAGGCCATCACCCGGCGCTCCTGCCCGGTGCTGCCCGGCGCGTCGTGTGGCCAGGGGGTGAGGCCCCAGCCGATCACCCCGGCGCCCGCGAGGACGAACAGCAGCGACGAGGCATTGCGCGGGTTGGCAAAGGCCCCCACCAGCATCAGGCCGGCCTGCAGTGGGGCGAAATGGCTGAACAGCTCCAGCACCCAGTGGAAGCGACCGAACTGGCCGAGCACGAGGGTGACCAGGCCAAGCCAGGCAAGCTGGTTGAGGTGGAAGCGCAGGGCCTTGAGCACGGAAACATCCTGATGACGGCGGGTGGGAGATTGTAGGGCATCCGCCGATGGACGGAACCTTGCCCGTGGTCATCTGCCAAACCCGCTGTTCACCCGGACGGCAGGGGCGCGATGCCCCCGTCACAATCCTGTGCATGGGAGGACGCCATGAGCGGAGCGGCAATTGCTTTCTACGGTGGGCTGGGCGCACTTTACCTGCGTCCCCGTGCTCGAGCTGTTCAACTGGGCCTGGAGGGGCCCGCGCAGGCGATGTCCGGGTGCCGCCTGATCCGTCTTTCCCAACAGGAGCGTTGTCATGGGTTCGCTGCTAAACAGCCTGGCCGGCCTGGTCATCCTGGCCCTGGATATCTGGGCCATCCTCAATGTCATCAAGAGCAAGGCCGAGATCGGCATGAAGGTGCTGTGGGTCCTGCTGATCGTGCTGCTGCCGGTGCTTGGCCTGATCATCTGGGCCATCGCCGGCCCCCGTGGCGAAGTGCGGTTGTGAGCCGTCGGCTACGTGCCTGGGTGGGCTCCTTGCTGGCCCTGGGCTGCCTGACGGCCCTGGCCGAGCCCCAGGATGACGCCTGGGCGGCGCTGCGCAGTGGCCAGGCCGCCCTGTTGCTGCGCAATGCCAACGCGCCGGGAGCGGGTGATCCGGCGGGCTTCCGGTTGCAGGACTGTCGGACCCAGCGCAACCTCGACGCCCAGGGCCGGCGGGAGGCCCAGCAATGGGGCCAGTTGCTGCGCCGCCACTGGATCGAGGGGCCGCGCATCTATGCCGGGCGCTGGTGCCGCACCCAGGAAACGGCTCTGGAACTGGGGCTCGGCGCGGTGGAGACTCTGGATGCGCTGGATTACTTCGATGGTGACCTGACCGCTGCGAAGCGCCTGCGTCAGCGCGTCAGCCAGCTGCCGCGTGGCATGCCGCTGGTGCTGGTGACCCACGCGGTGAACATCGGGGCGCTGGCCGGCATCACGCCGGTTCCAGGCGAGGCGGTGATCGTGGCGATGCCGATCAGCGAGCCGCCTCGGGTGCTGGCGCGGGTGCCCGCGCCGCATTGAGTCAGATGAGTTGCAACTGGTCCTGGGCCGGCTGCAACTGGGCGCCTTCAAGACGCAGCAGGATGGCCTTGCGCTCCAGCCCGCCGGCAAAGCCGGTGAGGCTGCCGTCGCGGCCGATCACCCGGTGGCAGGGAATGATGATGGCGATGGGGTTGGCGCCATTGGCGGCGCCCACGGCGCGCACGGCCCGGGGACGGCCGATTTCCTGGGCGAGGGCGGCGTAGTGGGTAGTCTGGCCGTGGGGAATCGCCTGCAGGGCCCGCCAAACGTCCTGCTGGAAGGGCGTGCCGCGTGGCGCCAGCTTCAGTTCGAAGCGTTTGCGCTTGCCGGCGAAGTAGGCGTCCAACTGCCGGCAGGCATCGTCCAGCTCGCGTGTGGCGGGCTGCCAGGTCGGGTCCAGTTTCCAGGGCGTGGCGCTGTCCATGTGCAACATGCGCAGCCCTTCCTCGTCGCCGGCCAGCAACAGGGTTCCGATGGGGCTGGGGTGGTGGCGGAAGTACACGTCAGTTCTCCGTTGCGTAGCTGTGCCAGAGGTACACGGCGGCGTAGGCGCGCCACGGCCGCCAGCGCTCGGCGCGTTCGGCGAGCTGGCGTGGGCTGATGCCGCCGGCCCCCCAGAGGGGGGATTTGAGCAGGCCCAGGTCGGCCGTGGGGAAGGCATCCGCGTCGCCGAAGGCCCGCAGGGCAATGTACTGGGCCGTCCAGGGGCCGATGCCGGGCAGGGCGCAGAGCCGCGCCTGGAAGGCTTCGACGCCGTCCGCCAGGCTCAGTTCCAGCTCGCCCGATGCCACGGCGGCGGCCAGTCGGCGCAGGGTCTCGACCCGCTTGCCAGGCATGCCGATGCCGGGGAGGGCGTCCTCGGCGATGGCCGTCGGGGTGGGGAACAGGCGCAGGCCGTCGGGGCTTCCGGGCAGGGGCGTGCCCAGGCGTTCCACCAGGCGGCCGGCGATGGTCACGGCGGCCTTTACTGTTACCTGCTGGCCGATGATGGTGCGCACCGCCTGTTCGAACGGGTCGAAGGCGACCGGCAGGCGCAGCCCGGTGTGCCGCTCCAGGAGCGGCTTCAGCACCTCGTCCCGAGCCAGGGTGGCGGCGACGGCGAGGGGGTCGCAGTCCAGGTCGAACATGCGCCGCACCCGCTGGGCGATATCCGCCTGGGCCGCTGCGGCCTCGGGCGGCAGTTCCAGCAGCAGGGCGTCGGGCGTGGGCATGACGCGGAACCAGCTGTGCAGGCCGCCCAGGCGGATGCTGCGGGTGTAGCCGTGCTCTTCCACCCGTTCGACGCCGGGCAGGCGACGCAGGCTGAAGTGGGCGTGGAACTGGTGCCAGTGCCAGGGCGGCTGGAAGGGCAGAGCCTGGCGCAGGAGAGGGGCGGGTGTCTGCATGGCGCGACGATACCCGCTGAGGGCGTGGCCTGTCGCGGGAAAATCGGCCGTCGCTACGGTTCGACCTGAAACGGTGAGCGTCGTAGAATGCGCGCCTTTCTCCGGGCGGGCCGCTGTTCCGTCCTTCTGCAGCCACTACGGGAGACCGCTCATGAGCGATTACCAGGAAACTCTCTATGACGGCTACGGCCAGCGTTTTCGCATGGACAAGCTGCTTCATGAGGTCCGCACCGAGCACCAGCATCTGGTGATCTTCGAGAACGCGCGCATGGGTCGCGTGATGGCGCTGGACGGTGTGATCCAGACCACCGAGGCGGACGAGTTCATCTACCACGAGATGCTCACCCATGTGCCGATCCTGGCCCATGGCGCTGCCCGCCGCGTGCTGATCATCGGTGGTGGCGACGGCGGCATGCTGCGCGAGGTGCGCAAGCACAAGGCGGTCGAGAGCATCACCATGGTGGAGATCGACGGCACCGTGGTGGACATGTGCAAGGAGTTCCTGCCGAACCACTCCAAGGGCGCCTATGACGACCCGCGCCTGAACCTGGTGATCGACGACGGCATGCGCTTCGTCGCCAGCACCGAGGAGAAGTTCGACGTGATCATCTCCGACTCCACCGACCCCATCGGGCCGGGCGAGGTGCTGTTCTCCGAGAACTTCTACCAGGCCTGCCGCCGCTGCCTGAACGATGGCGGCATCCTGGTGACCCAGAACGGCACGCCCTTCATGCAACTGGCCGAAGTGCAGACCACCGCGTCGCGCATGAACGGCCTGTTCGCCGACTGGCACTTCTACCAGGCGGCGGTGCCCACCTACATCGGCGGGGCCATGACCTTCGCCTGGGGCGCGACCCAGGGCGATACCCGCAAGGTCTCCCTGGAAGTGCTGCGCCAGCGCTTCGCCGGCAGCGGCATCGTGACCCGCTACTACAACCCCGAGGTTCACCTGGGCGCCTTCGCGCTGCCGCAGTACGTGCTGCAGGCCGTGGGCAAGCCCAGCAACGACTGAGGTGCCCTGCCTCCTTTCCGGGGGCTGGCTGGATGAAAAAACCGCTGCCGGATCGCTCCGGCAGCGGTTTTTTCATGGCGGTTTGCTTCAGCCGAAGCGGTAGATGTCCATGCCCAGTGCACCGAGGGTGAAGCCGCTGTGGGCCAGGCGGAATGCGCCGCCGGCTCCGCGTGCGAAGTACAGCGGCAGCAGGTGCTCGTCGCTGGGGTGGCTGCGCACTGCATTGGGCGCCTGGGTGCGGTAGTGGTGCAGGGCGTCTTCGTCATCGCGGGCCAGGTGCTCGACCATCCAGTCGCGGAAGGCCTGGGCCCAGTCGGAGCCGTGGTCGTCCTGCGCGTGCCAGTCCAGCTCCCGCAGGTTGTGGGTGATGCTGCCGGAGCCGATCAGCAGCACGCCTTGGTCGCGCAGGGCGGCCAGGGCACGGCCGACCCGGGTCTGGAAGGCCGGACCAAGGCGACTGGGCAGGGACAGTTGCAGCACCGGGATGTCCGCTTCCGGGTACATCAGCGACAGCGGCACCCAGGCGCCATGGTCGAGGGGGCGCTGGTCATCGATGGCAGCGTCCAGGCCGGCGGCCTTCAGCAGCCCCTGGACTTCGCGCGACAGTTCGGGTGCGCCGGGGGCGGGGTACTGGACGGCGTAGAGCGCCGGCGGGAAGCCGTAGAAGTCGTGCCAGGTCTCGGGGTGGGCGCCGCCGGTCAGGCTCAGGCCCTGGCTCTCCCAGTGCGCGGACACCACCAGGATGGCGCGCGGGCGCGGCAGCTCGGCTGCCAGGCGGGCGAGGGCGGGGCCGCTGGCGCCGGGTTCCAGTGCGAGCATCGGGGAACCGTGGGAGATGAACAGGGTGGGTAGCATCCGTGGCGTCCTCCGTTAGGATGGGCGCCATGTTCTGCGCTGGACGTATCGACTTCCAGCATAAAATTCTGCGCGTATCTATCGAATCATCAGGAGGATCAGGTGGAAGAGTCATTCTGGCAGGCACGTTGGCACAGCAATCAGATCGGGTTCCATCAGGACGAGGCGAACCCCTGGCTGCTGCGGCATTGGCACGCCCTGGCACTCCCGGCCGATGCGCAGGTGCTGGTGCCACTCTGCGGCAAGAGCCTGGACCTGCTGTGGCTCGCTGAGCAGGGCCATCGGGTGCTGGGCGTGGAGCTGGCGGAGAAGGCGGTGCTGGACTTCTTCGCTGAATGGGGCGTGGAACCGGGTGTGAGCGAGGTTGGGGCGCTGCGCCGCTTCAGTGCCGGGCGGGTGGAGATCCTTCAGGGGGACTTCTTCGCCCTGACGCCCGAGGACACCCAGGACTGTGTTGCGCTGTATGACCGCGCGGCGATCATCGCCTTGCCGCCGGCCATGCGCGAGGCTTATGTCGAACACCTCACTCGCCTGCTGGCGCCGGGCTGCCGGGGGCTGTTGGTGACCCTGGAGTACGAGCAGTCGCGGCTCGAAGGCCCACCGTTCTCGGTGCCGGAAGAGGAAGTCCGCACGCGCCTGGAAGCGGATTGGAACGTGGAGCTGCTGGAGCGGGAGAATGTGCTGGAAAACAACTGGAAGTTCGCCTCACGTGGCCTGGACGCCTTGCACGAGCCAGTATTCCGCCTGCAGCGCAGGGGTTGAGGCTCGGCGGCACACAATGAAAAAGGGCAGCCTCAGTGGCTGCCCTTTTGGTTGGCTTCGGTCGGATCAACCGCGGCGGCGCAGGGCCTCGATGCGGTCTTCCAGGGGCGGGTGGCTCATCAGTAGGCCGGCCAGGCCGTTCTTCAGGCCACCGTTGATGCCGAAAGCGGTCAGGCTGTCAGGCATCTGCACCGGCACGCCCTGTTCGGCGCGCAGGCGCTGCAGGGCACCGATCATGGCGTTGGTGCCGGCCAGTTGGGCGCCGGCTTCGTCGGCGCGGTACTCACGTTTGCGCGAGAACCACATGACGATGATGCTGGCGAGGATGCCCAGGACCAACTCGGCGAAGATGGTGGCGATGAAGTAGCCAATGCCGTGGCCTTCTTCGTTCTTCAGGATCACCTTGTCGACGAAGTTGCCGAAGATGCGCGCGAAGAACATCACGAAGGTGTTCACCACACCCTGGACCAGCGCCAGTGTGACCATGTCGCCGTTGGCCACGTGGCCGATCTCGTGGGCCAGCACCGCTTTCACCTCATCGGGCGAGAAGCGCTCCAGCAGGCCCTGGCTGACGGCGACGAGGGCGTCGTTGCGGTTCCAGCCGGTGGCGAAGGCGTTGGCTTCGTAGGCAGGGAAGATGCCCACCTCGGGCATCTTGATGCCGGCCTCGCGGGACAGCTCCTCGACGGTCTGCAGCAGCCACTGCTCATGGCGGGTACGGGGCTGGGTGATGATCTCGGTGCCGGTGCTCATCTTCGCCATCCACTTGGAGATGAACAGCGAGACCAGGGAGCCGGCGAAGCCGAACACGGCACAGAACACCAGCAGACTGCCGTAGTTCTGCCCGGTGAAGCGATCTACTCCCAGCAGCTTCAGCGTAATGCTGGCAATCACGAGGACTGCAAGGTTGGTGGCCAGGAACAACAGAATTCGCATCATGATTGGGACGGTCTCCTCACGGCGGGAAGCGGTTTGATATGCGGGGGTATATAAGGTTCGGGCGAGGGCGATTCAACCGAACCCTTATTTCAAACTGTGTCGCCTGCCGCGCCATCGGGGCCGCTGAACAGCAGGCGTGACAGCCGCGCAATGCGTTCGCTGCTGCGGCTGGCCAGTGCTTCGCGCAGTTGGTGGGCGAGGGTGCCGTGGACCCTCCGCACACTTGGCGGCAGCGCCCCTTCGTCGCCGACCGCGTGGGGAATGCTGCGGGACAGGCGCAGGAAGCCCTTCTCCGTGAGCACGGCCTGGTCCAGCGCTTCGTAGCGGATGGTGCTCTCGTAGCGGATGTAGCCTTCTTCGGCCAGCCAGATCAGGGCGCCCAGGCAGCTCTGGTGGCGTTTGCTGGGCAGGCCGAACTCGTCCGGCTCCTCGTGGCCGATCAGGTCCTCCACGTACAGTGCGGATTTGCGCGGGAAGGCGAGGTAGAGCGTCAGCAAGCCGGCTGCGCAATCCTTGTAGAAGTCGTCGATCTGCAGGTCCATGTTCAGAGTGCTCGCGCCAGCAGCGCGTTGGGGAGCAGCGGCAGCAGGCGGCCGATCAGCGCCCAGGGCCAGCCGGGCACGTAGGCGCGGCGGGTCTGGCGCTCGATGTGCTGGGCGATCAGCCGGGCGCCGCGCTCCACGTCGATGAGGAAGGGCCGTGGCCCTGCTCCCTGGTTGATGGGGGTGTCGATGTAGCCGGGCAACAGCAGGGTGGTACGCAGGGGGCTGCGGTACAGTTCCAGTTCGAGGGCTTCCATGTAGCTGATCAGCCCGGCCTTGCTCGCCGAATAGCCGGCGGTGGCAGGCAGGCCGCGCTTGCCAGCGACCGAGGCTACGGCCACCAGGTGACCATGGCCCTGCTCGCGGAACAGTTGGGCGGCGGCGTCGAGGCAGGCGATGGTGCCGATCAGGTTGGTCTCCAGGGTCTGCTGGTAGCGCTCGAAACGGCCCGTGCCCACCTTGCCCGCCAGCCCGATGCCGGCGTTGGCGATGAGCCCGTCGAGCCCGCCCAGGGCGTTCTTCGCCAGGCCCACGGCGTCCTGGCAGGCGGCGTAGTCGGTGACGTCGAGGGGCAGCACGGCGATGTTCCGACCGTGGCGCGCGCGCAGCTCTTCGGCGAGTTGCTGGAGGGGTTCCTCCCGGCGTGCCGCCAGGGCCAGGTCATGTCCCCGGGCAGCCAGCTCGCGGGCCAGGGCCATGCCGATGCCGGAACTGGCGCCGGTGAGCAGGTAGCGGCGGGGCTGGCCCATGGCGGTACTCCTTTTACTGGCGGTAGGTCTTGAGGAAGTTGCCGATGCGGCCGATGGCCTGCTCCAGGTCGTCGACGCGGGGCAGGGTGACCACGCGGAAGTGGTCCGGCCACGGCCAGTTGAAGGCAGTGCCCTGGACGATCAGCAGCTTCTCGGAGAGCAGCAGGTCGAGCACGAATTTCTCGTCGTTGTGGATCGGGCAGACCTTCGGATCGATGCGCGGGAAGGCATAGAGCGCGCCCATGGGCTTGACGCAGCTGACGCCGGGGATGTCGTTGAGCAGTTCCCAGGTGCGGTTGCGCTGCTCCAGCAGGCGACCGCCGGGCAGGACCAGGTCGTTGATGCTCTGGTAGCCGCCGAGTGCGGTCTGGATGGCGTGCTGGCTCGGCACGTTGGCGCACAGGCGCATGTTGGCCAGGATGTCGAGGCCTTCGATGTAACTCTGGGCGCGGTGCTTGGGCCCGGAGATGGCGATCCAGCCGGAGCGGAAGCCAGCCACGCGATAGGACTTGGACAGCCCGTTGAAGGTCAGACAGAGCACGTCCGGCGCCAGGGAGGCGGTGGAGATGTGCTGGGCCTCGTCGTAGAGGATCTTGTCGTAGATCTCGTCGGAGAAGATCACCAAGTTGTGCTGGCGGGCCAGCTCGACGATTTCCAGCAGCAGTTCGCGAGAGTACACGGCACCGGTGGGGTTGTTGGGGTTGATCAGCACCAGGGCCTTGGTGTTGGGGGTGATCTTCGCCTTCATGTCGGCGATGTCCGGGAACCAGCCGGCCTGCTCGTCGCACAGGTAGTGCACCGGCTTGCCGCCACCCAGGGCTACGGAGGCGGTCCAGAGCGGGTAGTCGGGGGCGGGGATCAGCACCTCGTCGCCGTTGTTCAGCAGGGCCTGCAGGGCCATCACGATCAGCTCGGAGACGCCGTTGCCCAGGTAGATGTCCTCGATGCCGACGCCTTCCACCTGCTTCTGCTGGTAGTACTGCATGACGGCCTTGCGGGCGCTGAACAGGCCCTTGGAGTCGCTGTAGCCCTGGGCAGTGGGCAGGTTGCGGATGACGTCCTGAAGGATTTCCTCCGGGGCTTCGAAGCCGAAGGGGGCCGGGTTGCCGATGTTCAGCTTGAGGATGCGGTGGCCTTCCTCTTCCAGACGTTTGGCGTGCTTGAGCACCGGCCCGCGAATGTCGTAGCAGACGTTGGCGAGCTTGTTGGATTTGCTGAACTGCATGGTTCTGAGGGTCCCGAATGTGTTGATGTGCCGGGGGGGCGGCCGCTGGGGCAATGGAAGGGGCGGATACCTTGGCAGCCGGCAGCGCCGCTGCCAGACTGGCGCCCGAAGGCACGCATGATACGTGCGGCCCGATGGCCGGAAAAGGTACGGGTCGGGCTTTTTTCCGCAACGAGGTGACCCTATGGAAAAGCTGGACAAACCCCTTGAAGCCTGGCGCGAAGAGCTGACCGACGCGCAGTTCCACGTCTGCCGCCTGGGGGGCACCGAACGGCCCTTCACCGGCGAATACAACGGCACCAAGACGCCCGGCATCTACCACTGCGCCTGCTGCGGTGCGGCGCTCTTCGATTCCGATGCCAAGTACGACTCCGGCAGCGGCTGGCCCAGCTACTTTCAGCCGGTGGACGACCGGGCCATCGCCGAGCTGGAGGACTTCAGCCACGGCATGCACCGCGTCGAGGTGCGCTGTGCCCGTTGCGAGGCCCACCTGGGGCATGTCTTCCCCGATGGACCCAGGCCGACCGGGCTGCGCTACTGCATCAATTCGGTGGCGCTGAAGCTCGTGCCTCGGGACTGAGTGCCAAGGCCCGCCGCTGGCGGGCTTTGTTTTTTTAGGTTAGTTGTGTGCAATTCAATTGAGCGCTATTTTTATCGCGGCTTTCCCTTCCTGACCTTCATCGTTTGAGGCGCGCACCATGAGCGATCGGCTTCTCGACATTTCCGTCACCACCATCAAGGGCGAACAGAAAACCCTGGCGGACTTCGGCGGCAAGGCGCTGCTGGTGGTCAACACCGCCAGCAAGTGCGGCTTCACCCCTCAATACAAGGGGTTGGAGGCGATCTGGCAGCAGTACCGCGACAAGGGCCTGGTGGTGCTGGGCTTCCCCTGCAACCAGTTCGGCAAGCAGGAGCCGGGTGACGAGGGGGCGATCTCGGAGTTCTGTGAACTGAACTTCGGCGTGACCTTCCCACTGTTCCGCAAGATCGAGGTGAACGGCGCGGGAGCCCACCCACTCTACGTGGCGCTGAAGAAGCGGGCGCCGGGCCTGCTGGGCAGCCAGGGCATCAAGTGGAACTTCACCAAGTTCCTGATCGACGGCGAGGGCCGCGAGGTCAAGCGCTTTGCGCCCACCACCAAGCCCGAGGAACTCACTGCCGAGATCGAAGCACTGTTGAAATGAAGCCGTTTTCGTCGCCATCCGAGGCAGACCTGCTGCTGGAGAACCAGCTCTGCTTCAAGCTCTACGCCGCCTCCCGCCTGGTGATCCGGGGCTATCGGCCGTTGCTGGAGCGCCTGGGGCTGACCTACCCGCAGTACCTGGCGATGCTGGTGCTCTGGGAGTGGCAGGTGCGACCGCCCGAGCAGCCGACGGTGAAGGCCCTCGGAGAACGTCTGATGCTGGATTCCGGCACCCTGACCCCCTTGCTCAAGCGCCTGGAACAGCTGGGTCATGTGCAGCGGCGCCGGGCGGCCCAGGACGAGCGCGAGGTACACCTGGCGCTTACCCCCTCGGGGCTGGCCCTGCGTGACGAGACGGCGGCGCTGCGTGCCCACCTGATCTGCGACAGCGGGCTGGATCTGGACGAGATGGTCGCGCTGCGCGCGCGACTCTCCGAATTGCTGGAACGCTTCAGCGGGTTGGCTGGGTAGCTGGCAGCCAGTTGTCCAGCAGGGTCACCAGGTCTTCCCGGCGGAACGGCTTGGCCAGGTAGTCGTCCATGCCGGCAGCGCGGCAGCGCTCGCGTTCGTCCGGCAGGGCGTTGGCCGTCAGTGCGACGATGGGCAGATCGGGCCATTGGCCGCTCTGGCGGATGCGCCGAGTGGCTTCGTAGCCGTCCATGATCGGCATGTTGCAGTCCATCAGCACCAGCTCCACCGGCTCCCTCGCCAGCACTTCCAGCGCTTCGCCGCCGTGGCTGGCCACCAGCACCTCGCAGCCGAGCTTGCTGAGCATGCCTTTGGCCACCAGTTGGTTCACCGCGTTGTCTTCCACCAGCAGCACGCGCGCGGAGTGGTGCGGGCGCGGCCGTTGCTCGCTGCTGGGTTGGGCGGTGTGCTCGTGAGGGTGCAGGCTGCGATGCAGGGCCTGGTACAGGGTGGAGCGCGAGATCGGACGGGCCAACTGCTGCAACGGTGCCAGCGGCGCGGCGCGTTCGGCAGGCAGGAAGCTGCCGTAACCGGTGACCAGCAGGATCGGTGTCGACCCGGCGTCACGCAGGCGGGGCAACTGCTCCGGCGCGTCGGTGATCACCTGGTCCCACGGGCCATCATCCAGGGCGGCGTCAGGGTTGCGTCGCTCGTAATGGATGCCCCAGATCGGCAGCCAGACCTTGAGCAGGTCCGACAGGCCACTGCCTGCCGGGCAGAGGGCCAGGACGCGACCCTTGAGCGGAGGTGGCAGCATGGCGGGGGTGTCCTGGAGCAGTGGCAATTCGGCGCTGAACTGACTGCCCAGGCCTTCTTCGGAATGCACCTGGAGGCGGCCTTCCATGGCTTCGCACAGGCGGCGGGTGAGTGCCAGGCCGAGGCCGGTGCCGCCGAATTGCCGTGCGATCCCCGCGCCGCCCTGCGCGAAGGGCTGGAACAGCTTCGGCAGGGCTTCGGCGGAGATGCCGATGCCGGTGTCCCGCACGCTGATCACCACGCCCTGGTCGCCGGCCGGCGTCACCCGCAGGTCCACCCGGCCGACACGGGTGAACTTGAGGGCGTTGGAGAGCAGGTTGCTGACGATCTGCCGTACCCGCGTCGGGTCGCCCATCACCAGGGAGGGCAGGCGTGGGTCCACCTGGCAGCTCAGCTCCACGCCGGGTGCGGCGTTCTGCGAGAGCAGGCTGGCGGTGTCTTCCACCAGCACGCCGAGGTCGAATGGGATGGCCTCCAGCTCCAGTTGGCCGGCTTCGAACTTGGACAGGTCGAGGATGTCGTTGAGCAACTCCACCAGCACGCTGCCGGAGTCGTGGGCGATGGTCAGTTGCTGGCGTTGCTCGGGGCTCAGGGGGCCGTCGAGGGTGAGCGAGAGCATGCCCAGCAGGCCGTTGAGCGGCGTGCGGATCTCGTGGCTCATGTTGGCGAGGAAGGCTGCGCGAGCCTGGGCGGTTTCCAGGGCGCTGGCGCGGGCCATCTCCAGCTCGGCGTTGGACTGGCTGAGACGGCGGTTGGTGGCCTTCAGCTCGGCGGTTCGGGCCGAGACGATGTTCTCCAGTTCGGCCAGGTACTGCGTAAGGCGGTCTTCCGCGTCTCGGCGCTGGCCCATCTCGGTCATCAGGCTGGCCAGTTGGCGGTTGATCACGTCCACCAGCACGCCGATCTCGTCCTGTTCATGGCCGGGCGGGTAGGGCAGGCGGTTTTCGCCGGAGGGGCGGCTGTCCCGCTCACTGAGGCCGCGGATCAGTCCCACCAAAGGTTTGGTCAGCATGCTGTAGAACAGCACCAGCAGGATCAGCGAAAGCAGCAGGCTGCGTACGAAGCCGGACACCATGGTGAGCATCGAGCGCCGCAGGAAATGGTTGCCGAAGGCGAAGGTATCCACTTCCAGGCGCAGCAGGCCCAGGGCTTCCTCGGGGGCGTGTGCGATGAACAATGGGTCCTGGAACTCGCGGCGGGCGCCGAACAGGAAGTCGCTCAATACGCGGTAGTCGCTGCGGGCTGCCGGACGGCTGACGCTGGCGAGCACGGTGCCGCTGTTATCGATTATCTCGGCGCGGATCACTGCCGGTGAGCGCAGCAGTCCGGCTACCAGTTCCTGGGCCAGTTCCGAGTCGATGTTGTAGGTAATGCGGGCGGCGGGGTTGTGGCTGATTTCCAGCAGGGCGCGGATTTCCCGGTCCAGCGAGGCGTTCTCGCTGGTGTAGTCGATGCCGACCTGGATGACGCTGAGCAGTGTTCCGAGGATGAAGGCCACCAGCACGGTGAGACTGGCCTGCTTGAACGACAGGCGTTGGGTCAGCGGGATATCCATGGGGGGTGATTCGGCCTTGTTCCGTGGGCTTGCCAAGCATAGCCTATCCCACCTTTCGGCCATCTGGCTGTGCCTCATTACAAGGAGTTGGAACGTGGATTCCCGATTGCTCGACTTCCTCGAACGCGCCGACGCGGTGCTGGCTCGTCTGGAGCCGTTGCTGCCGGTGGAGCGCCCGGTTATCGACTGGGATCGCTGCCTGGCTGCGCGTTGGCTCCGTGACGGGCGCAGCGGCTTTCTGCAGCCGCTGGAAGTCAGTCTGGACCTGGATCTGGGCGACCTGATCGGTGTGGACCTGCAGCGGGACACCCTGGCGCGCAACACCCGTCAGTTCGTCGACGGCCTGCCGGCCAACCATGCCCTGCTGTGGGGCGCACGGGGCACGGGCAAATCCTCGCTGATCCGGGCGCTGCTTGCGGCCCATGCCGGGGAAGGGCTGCGCCTGGTGGAGATCGAGCGTGACCACCTGGCGGACCTGCCCCGCGTGGTGGAGTTGCTCGCCGGGCTGCCGCAACGCTTCGTACTGTTCTGCGACGACCTTTCGTTCGAGGCGGGCGAGGGCGACTACCGGGTACTCAAGAGCGTGCTCGATGGCTCCCTGGAACGGGCACCGGACAATGTGCTGCTCTACGCCACCTCCAACCGCCGCCACCTGGTGCCGGAGAAGCAGAGCGACAACGAGAACTGGAAGATGGTGGACGGCGAGCTCCACCCCAACGAAGCGGTGGAGGACAAGATCGCCCTGTCCGACCGCTTCGGTCTCTGGCTCTCCTTCTATCCCTTTACCCAGGAACACTTTCTGGCAGTGGTGCGCCACTGGATCAGCTCCCTGGCCGCTACGGCCGGGCTGGAGTGGGCGTGGGATGAAACCCTGGAGAAGGAAGCCATCCGCTGGGCCCTCGGGCGCGGCAACCGTAACGGCCGTTGTGCCTATCAATTCGCCCGCCAGTGGGTTGGCCGGGCGCTGCTGGAGATTGCTTGATGATCGATCTGAAAACCGCCGGTGCCGGCCTCGACGGCTACGCGCTGCTGGCGGCGCAACTGGAATCCCTGCTGGCCGACGAGCGTGACTTCATCGCCAACGCCTCGCAGTTCGCAGCGTTCCTGTTCAATGAGCTGCCCGACCTGAACTGGGCCGGCTTCTACCTCAACAAGAACGAGCAACTGGTACTCGGGCCATTCCAGGGCAAGGTGGCCTGTGTACGGATTCCCTTCGACAAGGGTGTCTGCGGGGCTGCTGCCCGTACCCGGGCGACCCAGCGTGTGGAGGATGTGCATGCCTTCCCCGGGCACATCGCCTGCGACAGCGCCTCCAATAGCGAGCTGGTGGTTCCCCTGGTGAAGAGCGGCGTGCTCATCGGGGTGCTGGACCTGGACAGTCCGAGCGTCGGGCGTTTCAGTGAGGCAGACCAGGTGGGTATCGAGAACCTGGCGTCGATCTTCCTGCGGTTGACCGACTGCTGAGGGGCGTATCCCGGCACCGTGGCGGTGCCGGGATTGCTGGAGCAGGGCTCAGGCCTTGCCGGAGAGCTTGTCGATCGTGCGCAGTTCGCCAGGCAGCACAGCCTGGACCGACTCCCGGGCACGGATGCGCTGGTAGTGGGCGGCAAGCGCCGGCCAGCGGCTGGCATCGATGGTTTCGCCACCATGCTCCATGTTGATCAACTGGCAGCACAGGGCCAGGTCCGCCATGGTCGGGCCTTCGCCGACGAAGTAGTCGGCATCGCCCAGGGTCTTCTCCAGGTAGTCGAAGTGGGGCGGCAGCTTGTCCGAGAGCGCTGCCTTTATCGCCTCCTCGTCCGACGGCTTGCCCATGGTGGGCTTGAGCACCCGGTTGCGGAATACCGTGAAGGTGGTGAGCGGGGCGAGTTCGTAATCGGCGTACTTCTCCAGCCAGCGGATGCGCGCACTCTGTTGCGCATCGCTGCCGTACAGCGGCATCCGCTCGGGGTGCTGCTCTTCCAGGTACTGGCTGATCACGCTGGAGTCGGCAAGGGTAACGTCGCCGTCACGTAGTGCGGGAATGCGGCCCAGCGGGTTCAGCTCCCGGTACCAGGCCGGCTGGCCGAACGGAGTGATGATCTCCAGCTGGTAGTCCAGCGCCTTCTCCAGCAGGCACAGGCGAACCTTGCGCACGAAAGGGGACAGGGGCGCGCCGTACAGGGTGATGCTCATCGTTGTTGTCCTCGTCTGAGCAGGGCGGGGGGCGTATCAGTCGTAGATGTTCTTCTTCTTCCACATGTCCTCGTCGTCCAACTGGTCGAGACCGGCGGTGAGTTCGCTCGGTTCCTCCGGGGCGGGCTTCTTGTCGAGGGAGAGGGCATCGGCACGGGCCAACTGGGCTTGCAGGGCCTGCAACTGGGTCTTGTAGCGGGTCGGGTCGGGCTGCTTCTGCAGATACTGCACGCCGCGCTCGAAGGCCAGGCGGGCCTGGCGGGGCTGGCCGTCATGCAGCGCCTGGGTGCCTATGTTGGTGAAGAACTCGATGTGCAGCTGCACCAGCATGCCGCGGATGTCGTTGACCCAGCGTTTGGCATCGGCCACCGGCAGGTAGCCGTCCTTCGCCGAGCGGGTGAGCTGGCCATGCAGGGATTCCAACTGGAAGCGCACTTCCTTGGCCTGGGCTTCGTTGAGCACCTTGAGTGGCGCATTGCGGATCGGCATGCCTTCGCCCAGGTTCACCAGGCCGCGCAGCTCTTCTATCTGCACCTTCAGTTGTGCATTGCCTTTATCCAGAGGCAGGAGGCGCTCACAGAACAGCAGTTGCAGGCGGGTGAGGGTGAGCTTCAGTTCGGGTGTCATGAACTGGCCGGGCAGGGACTCGGACAGGTCGGCGCAGCGGCGCCAGCGGTCCTGGAGGTCGGCACGCTGGCGCGCCTTCTCCAGCTTGCTGTTTTCCACCATGTGATTGGCATAGCCGATGACCAGCAGCAGAACGATGCCGGCTATTACCATCAGGGTGATCAGGAGTGGGGACATCTTCTTACAGCTCCCGTGGATTGAGCGTTTCGCCGGAGTGTAGTGGCTTGGCTTGTCCCCTCATAGCTCTGCGTCATGTTTTGATCTGAAGTCTTTGATTTTGAAAAGTTTTTGATAGAGGGTTGACGACTGTCGAATGGCTCCCTAGAATGCGCGCCACTTCGACGCGATGCCCGAAAGGCAAAGCGAAAGAAGCCGGAAGAAAGCGTCAAAGCTGTTGTAAGTTCCGGGCTGCGTCCCCTTCGTCTAGTGGCCTAGGACACCGCCCTTTCACGGCGGTAACAGGGGTTCGAGTCCCCTAGGGGACGCC
>NZ_LXJQ01000039.1:0-59853 GCF_001728925.1 Pseudomonas sp. 1D4 | reverse complement strand
CCGTAGGATGCGGTGAGCTCAGCGAACCGCATCAACCCCAAGCCGCGCCGACCGTCCCACCGCCATGCCCAGCTCACACCAAACGGTGGACCGATAAAGCGCGGTCCACCCTACGCCCCGCCCGCCCGCGTCACCCCGCAACCGCCCGCACCCATCCCACCACCCCAAATGAAAACGGGCCCCGAAGGGCCCGTCTGTCAGCGATTTACCAGGGCGCTTGCCGCCAACTGGCGTCAGTGCGCAATGCCGGCTCGTCGAGGCTGGCGAGGAAGACCGGCAGGTCCTGCCGGTTGATCCAGACATCCCCCTGCCAGCTCAGCACGTTGATCGGCTGGTTGGCCCAGCACATGTAGGCCCGGCGGGGCGCCGCCTCTGCATCCCGATGGCGGTCGTGCAGCGTTGGCACCACCTGTTCGCTCAGCCACTGGCTGATGGCCCGGTGCTCCGGGTGGTGGAAGCGGTACAGCGCCTGGTAGGCCCCGGCATCGCTGATCACCTCCACCTCCTCGCGGGCGCCGGACTGGTGCAGCAGGAACAGCGCCCGCCGGTTGTGCGGGTCCACCCGCTGGGGCAGGCGATAGGGGCGCAGCGCACCGATCAGCCGCGCGAAATCCTCGGCGACGAACCAGGGGCGGTTGTCGACCATCACGGCACGGAGTTGGTAGGCGTAGCGCAGAAAAACAACGGGGGTATATGCGTCTTGCATGGTGAAGCTCCTCTGGACGGGTTAGGAGCTGCCACTGTTCGCTGTCAATCGAAAGGTGGCAGACCGCGCGGGGTTGACAGACCGGGTCCAGGAACCGGCAGACCGCAAGGGTCTCCCCGCGCGATCTGCCATAGAGCGGCGCAACTGTAAAAGTTGCATACGTGCATGGGCCTACAAAAAACGTACGCCGTTTTTCGTATGCACCAGTGGCGCAATCGCGCCCAGACAACAGGCTGTCAAACCCGGTCGCGGGATTTACCGCGACCGGCGAAGGATAGGGAGGTGGGGCGGGGAGGGCAAGCACGCAGAGGATTCAAGGAGGGCGCGTAGGGTGGGCTTCAGCTCACCGTCTTGAAGCCCGCGTCGCACCGAGGGTCAGGGGCGCTTCAGGTAATAGAGGATGTACCCCGAGTACACCAATTCACCGCGCTCCACTGCCGCCTTGAAGCAGGCGATCAAGGCGCTTTCATCGTCGAATCCGTAATCCCGAAGCCGTGAGCCAGCAAAGCCCGCCAGACGCCACGCTTCTACACCGTCGATTTCACCGTTGTCGCCAAAATCGAAATCCACGGCGATTCCCGATGGCAGCCGAGCCGCGCAGCCACACCCGTGTTTGAAGTAGGGGATGCCACCGGCCAGTTCGCCCTGTTGTTCCATGTCGTTGCCGGCCCAGTCGTCATTGGAGGCGGGCAGCTCAAGACCAGAGCATTGCATCGCGTCGACCACTTCACGAACGGCGGCCTGGTAGTCGGCGATCAAGCCGGCAAGTCGAGTGTCCATGGGCTTCCGAGGCAGGAATGAAGGCGGGGCGGGAGTCTACCAGTCAGTTGCCAATCCGTGTGGCGCTGACTGGCTGACTCCCATGGTTCAGCCAGTCGTTGCCATGTCCCTACGGCTTCACTCCGTCCCCGTCCTGCGCAACCCCATTCCGCTCATGCCGATACGCACTCACCGCCTCATACACCGCTTTGCGCAGGCGGTTGATGCCACCGATGGGGCGGTGTTCGGGGAGGGCGTGCCAGGGGTTGAAGGAGAGGTTGTCGCAGAATTCGTTCTGCTCGCGGCTATCGAAGTCCTGGGCGGGGACCTTGATGGTGGCGACGGTCTGGAACGGGGAGATCTTCTCGCTCCATTCCACGCTGGTGTCCTCGATGGGCATGTAGTGCTGCGGGTTCTGCACCTGCACCTGGAGGGCGAAGCAGGCCGGTACGCGATCGAGGGAGAGGCGCTGGTACAGGGCGTTGCGTAGGAAGTTGGGCAGGTCGGTGTTCTGCTTGGGCAGGGTGTACTCGGGGCAGGCCTGCGGGTCGGGGATGACGCGGTACTTGATGTTGGCCTGGCCCAGCTTGTACGGGGAGACGGAGCTGTAGACGGTGTCGGTGGGGCTGTCCGGGGCCGGGGCGAGGGTCTGCAGGGCGATCAGCATGTGGCGGATCTCCCAGGTGCGCGGGTCGAGGCTGGGGAAGAAGGCGCCGACCTTCTGGCCGTTGGCCTGGGCTTCGAAGTTGCTGCGGTACTCGGCCACGTCGCGGATGAAGAACACCGGGTGGTTGAACATGACGAAGTCCTGCTCGTTGGCGTGGGCCGGGCTGGGCATGAGCTTCTGGCCGGGCACGTCGAGCAGTTTGATGGCCATGCCGCGTGCGTCGCGGGTGCTGTCGAACTGCGGGTAGGCGTTGCCGTTGGAGAGGCGCATCCAGGCCTGCCAGGTCTTGCCCGGTTCGGCGAGCACGCCGGCGCGCAGGTCGGCGGCCAGGTCGGGCGCCACGGTGACCTCGGCCTTCACGCAGCCATGGGCCTTGGCGTGGGCATCCCGCAGGACGCGGGTGTTGTCGCGGTGCTGCTCCACCACGCGCATGGCGTCTTCGATGATGGCGCGGGTGTCGGCCGCCTCGGTGGGCGGGATCTGCTCCTCGGTGGAGACGGGGCCGGAGAACTTCCAGCCGTAGTAGAGGCTGCCGATGCCCCAGCCGATGAGGCCGACGGCGGCGGTGATGAAGAGGAGCCTGCCGAGCAGGCGTCCGAGCCAGAGCCATAAACGTTTGAGCATGAGCGCTTGGTCCTTGTTGTTGGCTTGCCCGCAGGCGGGTGGTTCTGGGTGGGCGCAGGCCCGCCGGTGGCGGGCCCTGGCTCAGCCCTGGCAGTTCGGCCCGGGCGTCCAGGGGCGCACGGGCTCGGGGGCGAGCTGCGATTCGAGGCGTTCGTTGCCCAGCACCTTGAGGTATTCGATTAGCGCCAGGCGCTCGTCTGGCGAGAGGGCGCGGCCGATCACGCCGTTGCCCCGGCAGCCGTCGCGGAATTCGTGGCCGCTGTTGTGGTTGCCGGTGATACGGGTGTCGAAGAGGAAGCCGCCGGGGAAGGCTTCGGTGCGGAAGCCGGCGAACTGCGGGTCGTACTCGAAGTTGCCGACGTAGAAGGTGGTGGCGCGCTCGTACACCGGGGAGAGCAGTTGGAAGATCGTCGGCACCGAGCCGTTGTGCAGGAAGGGCGGGGTGGCCCAGATGCCCTCCAGCGGGCGGGCCTTGTAGGCGCGCAGTTCACGCACGCCGATGGGCAGGCCGTAGCCGTCCATCTGCTTGCGCTCCTCGCCGCTGATGCCGGCCTGCTCGTAGGCGCGGTTCTCGACGTAGGCAGTGAGGTAGGCCAGGCCCTTGGCGCTGGAGATCCTGGCGAAGTCGATGTCCTTGAGGTCGGCACCGAACAGGCGGACGTCGAGCTGGGCGAGCTGCTCCTTGGTCCAGCCGAGCTTGGTCACGTCGAAGCGGTGGTCGGCGATGTTGTCGGCGGTGGTGGGGTCGGTGCCGATCTCCTGGGTGCTGATCATGCGCAGCTTCCACTCCGGGTCGCGGGTGGGGGCCAGGCGCTTTTCTTCCGGCTGCGGGTTGGGGGCGTGGCAGTAGGCGCAGTTCTCGGCGAACAGGGCGCGACCCTTGCTGGCGCGGGGCAGGTCGATCTTGCCGAGCACCTCTTCCGGCCAGGTCGGCGGTTTGAGGCGCTTGAGGGTCTCTTCCAGGGTGTACAGGTCGCGCACGCGGGTGCTGGAGCTGTAGCGCTGGTCGAGGGGCACGGGTTGGCCGTTCTCCTCGTGCAGGGTGAGGCTGGCGCCCACGCCGAGGGCTTCGCCGATGTTGCGTGCCATGGGCTGCATGGCGGAGCCGTTCCACTGCACCCAGTCGAACTTCCAGATGTCCCACACCTGGGGGTAGCTCACCGGGGCGTTGGCGATGCGGTAGTTGGACGGGTCGATGGCGTCGCCGAACACGCTGTTGGCGATGCGACCGAAGGCGTCGGTGCGGCCGAAGCCTTCCTCGGTGGGGTAGAGGCCACGGTGGGTGTCGTTCCAGGCGGTGCCCAGCAGGCGGTCGAGCACATCCTTGAAGTCGCGGCGCAGTTCGTCCTTGCCCTCGGGGTACTCCTCGCCGAGCACGGTCTTGGCGAAGCGGTTGAACTTGAGCGGGTTGTAGTAGGTGAAGGCCATGCTCATGCCCAGCGCCTGGCCGAAACCGCCGCCCTTGAGGGTGGGCACGGTGGAGGCGAGGGAGTGCAGGGCGGCACCGCCGTCGATGCGGATGGCCTGGCCTTTGTAGTGCAGTTCGCCGGTGTGGCAGGCGGAGCAGGTGATGTCCAGGTACTGCTGGCCGGTGTCGTTGTCTTCATGCCGGGCGAAACCCACGGGCAGGTTGCCGGGGTTCAGCTCGGTGGGCTGCTGCTGCGGGTCGACGAGGAAGCCGAAGCGGGCCAGGTACTCGGGGCGGGCGAACTTCTCGCTGGAGAAGGGCAGCTCCAGCGCGGTGAACCAGTCGTAGCGCAGGCCCTTAACCGTGGTGCCCTGGGGCGTGTAGTAGTAGGTCTGGCGGGATTGCGCGTCCCATTGGTCGAGGTAGTTGACCTTCTCCGGCGCCTGGTAGACGGGGAGATTGGGGTTGGCGATGTAATAGAGGACGACGGCGAGCCCCGCGAGCAGGAGCAGAACCAGCAGGATCAGTGCACGGCGGAGAATGCGCATTCGATACTTCCTTGTACGCTTTTCGGAATTTCTTACGTTATGCCAATCAATTCCTAGGTTGGCAAGGTGCTATTACCTTCATTTGTAAGGGATATTTCTTGTAGGTATTCACGGTTTTTCCCTTCATATCTATTCGCGATAGCGGTTATGGAGAAGGGTTCCATGGCGCGTCAAGATTCTTGCTAGCGTTACAGGTTGACGCGCCAACATGTTGTTTTTGTTGATAATTCAAAAATTTGGCGCCAAGGACGGGATATGTTGGAAAACATCACCCAGACCCCGAAACGCCTTCTTCTGATCGACCCCTGCGACGAGTGCCAACGGCTGATGCCCAGGCTCCGGGCCAGCGGCTGGACGGTGGAAAGCCGGGACCTGCGCCACGGCTCCGAGCCAGGCTGCGATGTGGGCCTGGTGCGCCTGCGTCGCGAGCACCTGGACCACCCGGAACGCATCCGGGCGCTCATCAGCCGCAGTGGCACCGAGTGGATCGGCCTGCTCGGGCCGGACATGGCCCGCCAGGAGCAGGCTGAGGACTTCGCCGGGGAGTGGTTCTTCGACACCCTGCCGATGCCGGTGGATGCCGGCCGCTTGCAGGGGCTGCTGGGCCGGGCGTTCGGCATTGCGCGGTTGCGTGGGCAGGTGGGGCGCCCGCGCGGCGAGCCGGAGCTGGTGGGCCAGAGCCGGCCCCTGCGGGAGCTGCGCAAGCAACTGGCGCGACTTGCCGGGCAGGAGCGCCCGGTGCTGGTGCTGGGGGAGAGCGGCACCGGCAAGGAGCTGGTGGCGCGCGCGCTGCACCGCACCTCGCGGCGGGCCGAGGCACCGTTCGTGGCCTTCAGGTGCGGGGTGCGTGGCGAGCCGGAGGAAGAGCACGCGCTGCTGGGGGAGGGTGGCGCGGTGGAGGCGGCCAACGGCGGCTGCCTGTTCCTCGACTCGGTGGCGGAGCTGCCGCTGCTGACCCAGCAACGTCTGCTGCTGGCCCTGCGCAGCCATCGCCTGCGCAGGGCAGAGGGCTGGCTGAGCCTGGATGTGCGCCTGCTGGCCGCCACCGACCGGGACCTTGAACTGCTGGCCGAGCAGGGCCGTTTTCTGCCGGAGCTGTACCAGTGGCTGGCCAGCCACACGGTGCGGCTGACCCCGCTGCGCCGCCGCCAGGGGGACATCGCCCTGCTGGCCGAGCACTTCCTGGCGCAGTACGCCATGGCCACCCACGGCCGCCCTCGACACTTCAGCGAGGAGGCGCTCACCGCGCTGGTGCGCCACCACTGGCCGGGCAATGTGCGTGAGCTGGCCGGGCGGGTGCGCCGGGGCTATGCACTGGCGGATGGCGTGCAGGTGGAGGCGGCGGACCTGGGGTTGCACAGCGCGCCGGCCGATGGCGGGGTGATCGGCACGCTGGAGGACTACAAGCGCCGCGCGGAGTACCAGGCGCTGTGCGATGCCCTGGCGCGCTACGGCAACAACCTGAGCCTGGCGGCGCGGGTGCTGGGCATCTCCCGCCCGACCTTCTATCGCCTGCTGCACAAGCACCAGTTGCTGTAGGGCGCCTCAAAAAGCGCAGGCGAGGCCGTCAGCGCAAGGCGCAACGACCAACGGGAGTAACAGCCGAAGGCTGGCCCGAAGGGCGCGCATCAGCGCGTCAAACCGGCGAAAAAGCGCAGCTTACGTGGGGTCGATGAGCATTTTGATCGGACTCGCGCACGAGCAGGTTTTTAACGCCGCGATGACAACGCAGGTAGTTTTCAGAGGCGCTCCGTAGGCGCGTCAGTCCAGCGGTAGCAGGTGCAGCTCGCTCTCGAACTGCAGGTCGCGGCCGCTCAGCGGGTCGCGGAAGGCCAGGGCGCGGGCCAGCAGTTGCAGGGGGCGGGCGTGGTCGTCGTGCTGGTCTCGGGCGTCCAGCAGCTCGGGGTAGAACAGGTCATGGAGGATGCCGGCGCCCAGGCCGGCCATTTGCACCCGTAGCTGGTGCTTGCGCCCGGTGACCGGGTAGAGCGCATAGCGCCAGTGTCGGCTGCCGCGTTCGATCACTTCCAGGCGGGTTTCGCTGTTGGGCGGCCCGTCCGTTTCGCACATGCGGAAGAACGGCTCGCCCGGCTCCAGGCGCGTGCGCCGCACCAGCGGGAAATCCAGTTGCGGCAGCGGCGCGGCCACGGCTTCGTAGCGCTTGTGCACCTCGCGCTCGCGGAACAGCGCCTGGTAGGCGCCCCGCGTGCTCGGCTCGCAGGAGAACAGCACCAGCCCGGCGGTGTGCCGGTCGATGCGGTGGATGGGCACCAGGTGCGGGTTGCCCAGGCGTTTGGTGAGGCGCGCCTGGAGCGTCTGCTCGACGTATTCCCCGGCGGGCATCACCGGCAGGAAGTGCGGCTTGTCGGCCACCACCAGGTGATCGTCCTGATAGAGCACGCGCTCCTCGAAGGGGATGTCGCGCTCCTGGGGCACCTCGCGGAAGTAGCGCACCAGCTCGCCGGCCCGGTACGGCGTATCGGCATCCAGCGCGTGGCCGTCGGCATCGGTCACCCGGCCCCGTGCCAGGCGGTCGAGCCAGGTGGCGCGGTCGATGGCGGGAAAGCGCGCACACAGCCCATCCAGCAGCGTCGACCAGGGGCCGGGCGGCAGGCGCAGGGTGCTGGGGCGTACGTTGGGGGTGGGCATGGCCGTCTCGGAGCGTCGGGGCGGGCGCGCATTAGGCCGCAGCCGCGGGCGCCGGTCAAACCCGGCGGACGGGCGCCCAGGGCACGCCGGCTGTGGGCCCGAAGTGAAGCGTTACGGTATTTCACCCAAGGGGCTCCCGGCAGGGCACCGGGCTCAGGCTACAATGCCCGACCCGCCGGGGAACGGCGGCCGTCGCAGCAGCTCGGATGCTCGCGCTCGGCGCCCGTCCCGGCCACCCGGATTCGGCTTTGCCTTCAACAAGAGGAACGCAGTATGTCTCGCACTTCCATCACCCTCGGCCTGGCCATGGCGGCGGCCCTGCTGGCCGGTTGCAGCTCCACCAGCGCCCCGACCGACAAACCTGCCGAGACCCAGGCCGCCCCGGCCACCACCCAGGCGGACCCGACCACCGACGGCCGCTGCTCCTCGGCCCCGGCCCGTGCCCTGATCGGCCAGGCCGCCACCCCGGAGCGCGTCGAAGAGGCCCGCCGTGCCGCTGGCGCCGCCGACGTTCGCGTGCTGAAGCCGGGCAGTGTGATGACCCTGGAGTACAACTCCCATCGCCTGAACCTGGACACCGACAACGCCAACCTGATCAAGGGCGTCAGTTGCGGCTGACCCCGGGCGGCCCTGCGCTGCGGGGCCGCTACCCCAGCTTCATCACCACCACGCCCATCGCGATCACCCCGCACGCCAGCAGCCGCACCGGCGGCATCGGTTCCTTGAGGAACACCCGCCCGATCAGCAGGGCGAACACCACGCTGGTTTCCCGCAAGGCCGAGACCATCGCCACCGGCGCCAGGGTCATCGCCCAGATGACGATGCCGTAGGCCAGCAGCGACATCGCCCCGCCCGCCAGCCCGCCGCGCCAGTAAGGCCCCAGTTGCCGCAACACGCCCGGCCCCCGCTGCACCACGATGGCCACTGTCATCACCGCCCCGTTCACCGCGAACAGCCACACTGCGTAGGACAGCGCATCACCATTGCTGCGTGCGCCCTGGGCATCGGCCAGGGTGTAGCCGGCGATGAAGACAGCGGTCAGCAGCGAGCAGGTCAGCATGCCCCGGCTCAACCCCGCGCGGGTGCGCCCACCGCGCCAGGCCATCAGCCAGATGCCGGCCACCAGGGTCAGCAGCCCGGCCAGTTCCGGCAGGCCGAGGCCGTCGTTGAGGAACAGCAGCGAGAGCAGCGCCACCAGCAGCGGCGAACTGCCCCGGGAGATGGGGTAGACCTGGCCGAGGTCGCCGTATTGGTAGGCGCGTGCGAGAAAGTTGTTGTAGCCGATGTGCAGCAGCGCCGAGAGCGCGATCCACGGCCAGGCCGCCGCCTCGGGCACGGCCACGAAGGGCAGGGCGCAAAGTGCGATCAGCCCGGCGGCGAGCTGGATCAGCGTGGCGGTGAGCAGGCGATCGAGGCCGATCTTCAGCAGCGCGTTCCAGCCCGCATGCAGCGCAGCGGCGGCCATCACCACCAGGAATACCGAGGTGTCCAAGCGCGATTTTCCTTGTACCGACGAAGGCGCGGCGCCACCGGGGGCGCCGCCAGGGAGGCGCGATAGTGACACAGCCCGCCAGCCGCGGTGAAACCGCCCCCGGCCTGATGGGCAGGCTCCGTAGGATGCGGTGAGCCCAGCGAACCGCATCGCGCCGATGCAATGCGCTGGCACCGCATGTCGCCTCGGAGTGCGGGGCGCCTCTTGTAGCCCGGGCTTCAGCCCGGGAAATCGGCGTCAGGCGGGGCCTCGCCGGTGGATGGAAAGAGCGCCTTCCACCCTACCGGAGCGGGCCACGACGCTCGCCTGATGGACACGCCCGTAGGATGCGGTGAGCTCGGCGAACCGCATCGCGCCCATGCGATGCGCTGACACCGTATGTCGCCTCGGAGTGCGGGGCGCCTCTCGTAGCCCGGGCTTCAGCCCGGGATATCGGCGTTAGACAGGGCCTCGATGTACCGGTACAGGCCCACGGCGCGATGCGGTGGTGTGCCGTCAGGCGTATCCGAGCAGCAGAAAGACGCCGAGGGCGAGCCCCAGCAGGGCGATGCCGAAGTTGATCAGCGGGCCGGAGTTGACGCTGTAGCCCTCGGGAATCTCGATGGGCCTGAGGGTGCGCAGCACCTTGCGGTACTGCAGCGAGGACCAGCAGGCGCACCAGGCGCCGAGCAGCAGCAGGGCCAGGCCGACCCAGTAGGACGCGCGATTCTGCAGGCTCTGGGCGTGCTCGGGCTGCAGCAGGTGCAGCAGCAGGCCGGTGCGCTCGATGGCGAAACCGAAGGCCATCAACGCGAGGCTGGTGCGGTTCCAGGCGAGCAGGGTGCGCTCGGCGGCGAAGAAGACGCGGGGGTCGTTGAGGTCGGACATCGTCACTCCGGGGCAAGACAGGGCCGGGCAAGCCTGCCATGGATAGCGCGCAGCGGCGAGCTGTGCCGGTGACGGCAAGGGGCCAGCGTTTGACGTTGCCGGTGGGCTCCCCCAAGCTGCGCGCTTCTTTTCTGCCAGCCAGGAACCCGACGTTTGATCCAGTCCCTTTCCCGCCTGCGCCGCCTGTGGCCCTTTGCCCTGGCTCCCTTCCTGCTGCTCGCCGGCTGCGACGACACCCCGAAACCCGAAGCCCCCGTGCTGCCGCGCTATCAGGGCGTGGCCTGGAGCGACCTGCCGCCGGTGAGTGATGCCGACCTGCTGGCCGGCTTCAATACCTGGCGCTCTGCGTGCGAGCGCCTGGCCCGCGACCCGGTGTGGGGCCCGGTGTGTGCCGAGGCCGTGGGTGTCGCGGACGACCCGGCTGCGGTACGCACCTTTCTGCAGGCGCGCCTGTCGCTCTACAGCCTGCGTTCCGGCGAGGGCGAGCGCGGGCTGATCACCGGCTACTACGAGCCCGTCTACCCGGGCAGCCTGGCCCGCTCCGAGCAGATGACGGTGCCGGTGCTGGGCGTGCCGGACGACCTGATCGTGGTGGCGCTGGAGTCCCAGTACCCCGAGCTGAAGGGCAAGCGCCTGCGCGGCCGCCTGGAGGGGCGTGTGCTCAAGCCCTATGACGATGCCGCCACCCTGCGCGAGAAGCCCGATGCCGGCCCGGTGCTGGCCTGGCTGGGTGACCCGATGGACCTGCAGTTCCTGCAGATCCAGGGCTCCGGCCGCATCCGCCTGGAGGACGGCAGCCAGATCCGCGTCGCCTACGCCGACCAGAACGGCCACCCGTATCGCCCGGTGGGGCGCTGGCTGGTGGAGCAGGGCTACCTGAAGAAGGAGGAGGTGAACATGGGCGCCATCCGCGACTGGGCCCGTGCCAACCCGACGCGGGTGCCGGAGCTGCTGGCGAGCAACCCCAGCTACGTGTTCTTCGTCACCCGGCCGGACAGCCCCGAAGGCCCCCGTGGTTCGTTGAACGTGCCGCTGACCGCCGGCTACAGCGTGGCCATC
Source organism: Pseudomonas sp. 1D4 (assembly GCF_001728925.1). Taxonomy (NCBI): domain Bacteria; kingdom Pseudomonadati; phylum Pseudomonadota; class Gammaproteobacteria; order Pseudomonadales; family Pseudomonadaceae; genus Pseudomonas; species Pseudomonas sp. 1D4. The sequence continues at coordinate 49,074 of NZ_LXJQ01000039.1, read as the reverse complement.
GACCGCAAGGTGATTCCCCTCGGCAGCCTGATGTGGCTGGAGACCACCCGCCCGGACGGCACCCCGGTCACCCGCCCGGTGGCGGCCCAGGACACCGGCGGTGCCATCGTCGGCGAGGTGCGTGCCGACCTGTTCTGGGGCACGGGGGATGAGGCGGGCGAACTGGCCGGCCACATGAAGCAGGACGGCCGCCTGTGGCTGCTCTGGCCCAACGGCGTGCCGTTGCCCGAGGTGAACTAGACGCGGTAGGTAGAGCGAGCGCCCCATCCCGCGCCAGGCGGGATGGGGCCGGGCATCAGAGGATGCGGCCGCGGCACTCGCCGAAGCCGATGCGGGGCAGGCCGTCGCGTTCGCACCAGGCCTTGAGGATCACTTCGTCGCCTTCCTGCAGGAAGGTGCGCTGCTCGCCGCCGGGCAGGGTCAGCGGCTGTTTGCCGCCGAAGGTGCTCTCCAGCAGGCTGCCGAAGGCATCCGGCTCGGGGCCGGACAGGGTGCCGGAACCGAACAGGTCGCCCGCTTGCAGCTTGCAGCCGCCCACGGCGTGGTGGGCCACCAGTTGTGCCACGGTCCAGTACATGTGCTGGGTGTTGGAGAGGGCCAGGCGCACCGGGGCGATGCCCTGCTCGCGCATGGCGGCGCTCTGCAGCAGCACTTCCAGCTTGATGTCGAAGGCGCCGTTGGCCTGGTCGGCCGCGTCCAGCAGGTAGGGCAGCGGCTGCGGGTCGCCGGCCGGGCGGGCCGGTTGCGGGGTGCGGAAGGGCTCCAGCGCCTCGGCGGTCACCACCCAGGGCGAAACCGTGGTGGCGAAGTTCTTCGCCAGGAAGGGCCCCAGCGGCTGGTATTCCCAGGCCTGCAGGTCCCGGGCGGACCAATCGTTGAGCAGGCAGAAGCCGGCGATGTGCTCGGCCGCGCGGCCGATCTCTATGGCTTCGCCCATGGCGTTGCCCTGGCCGATCCAGATGCCCAGCTCCAGTTCGTAGTCCAGGCGCTTGCTGGGGCCGAAGCTCGGCACTTCGGCGCCCGGTGGCAGGGTCTGGCCGTTGGGGCGGTGTACCGGGGTGCCGGAGACGCACACGGTGGAGGCGCGGCCGTGGTAGCCGATGGGCACGTACTTGTAGTTGGGCAGCAGCGGGTTGTCCGGGCGGAACAGCCGGCCGACGTTGTTAGCGTGGTGGATGCCGACGTAGAAGTCGGTGTAGTCGCCGATGCGTGCCGGCAGGTGCAGTTGGCAGTCAGCAGCCAGCGGCAGCAGCTCGGTGCCGAGGGCTTCCAGGCGGGCCTGGGCGGGGCTGGCTGCGGCGAGCAGCTCCTGCAACTGGCGGCGCAGGGCGCGGCGGGCGTTGGCGCCGAGGGCGAAGAAGGCGTTGAGGTCTTCACCGGCGGCGACACGGGCGGCTTCGGCGGCCTCACCGTCGAACAGGCCGGCGGTGCTGGCGATCTTCAGGTCGAAGATGTGCGCGCCGATGGCGACGCCGCCACGCGGGGTGCCGCCGGCCGGGCTGAAGATGCCCAGCGGCAGGTTCTGCAGGGGGAAGTCGGGGTGGCCGTTGGCCGATTCGATCCAACTGGTGCGGGTGTCGTGAGAGGTCATCGATCAGATCCTGCCCTTGTCGAAGGTCTTGGCCATGCCGTCCCAGCAGGCATCGTAGTCGCTCTGCAGGGCGGCGCATTCGAGGGCGTAGCGGCTGGGGCGCAGCACGCGGCCGGTCTCGAACATGAAGGCCATTGTGTGGTCGAGCTTGTGCGGCTTGAGCTCGGCGGCGATGGCGGCGGTGGTGCTGGCGTTGTCCGGGCCGTGGGCGCTCATGCAGGTGTGCAGCGAGGCACCGCCTGGGGCGAAGCCGTCGGCCTTGGCATCGTACGCGCCCTGGATGAGCCCCATGAACTCGTTCATCAGGTTGCGGTGGAACCACGGCGGGCGGAAGGTCTTCTCGGCCACCATCCAGCGCGGCGGGAAGATCACGAAGTCGACGTTGGCCATGCCGGGGGTGTCGCTGGGCGAGGTGAGCACGGTGAAGATCGACGGGTCCGGGTGGTCGTAGCTGACTGTGCCGATGGTGTTGAACAGGCGCAGGTCGTACTTGTAGGGCACGTTGTTGCCGTGCCAGGCGACCACGTCCAGCGGCGAGTGGCCGAGGGTGGTGGCCCAGAGTTCACCGAGGTACTTCTGCACCAGCACGGTGGGGGCTTCCAGGTCTTCGTAGCGGGCCACGGGGGCGAGGAAGTCGCGGGGGTTGGCCAGGCCGTTGCTGCCGATGGGGCCGAGGTCGGGGATGCGCAGGGCCGCGCCGTGGTTCTCGCAGATGTAGCCGCGGGCGCTGGCGTCCAGCAGCTCGACACGGAACTTCATGCCGCGGGGGATGACGGCGATCTCCAGCGGCTCCACCTCCAGCACGCCCAGTTCGGTGACCAGGCGCAGGCGGCCCTGCTCGGGGACGATCAGCCATTCGCCGTCGGCGTTGAAGAACACCCGCTCCATGGAGGCGTTGGCGCAATAGAGGTGCACGCTGACACCGCTGGCCTGCTCGGCATCGGCGGTGGCGACCAGGGTCAGCAGGCCGTCGAGGAAGTCGGTGGGGGCCTGGGGAATGGGGTGGGGGTTCCAGCGCAGGCGATTGGGGTTGACCGGGCCCATCTCGCGGCCGGGAATCTGCCGCTCCAGGCGCACGAAGCGCGGGTGCGCGGCAGAAGGACGGATGCGGTACAGCCAGGTGCGGCGGGCTTCGGCGCGCGGCACGGTGAAGGCGGTGCCGGAGAACTGCTCGGCATACAGGCCATAGGGCGCGCGCTGCGGGGAATTCTGGCCGATGGGCAGGGCGCCCGGCAGGGCCTCGCTGGCGAACTCGTTGTTGAAACCGCTCAGGTAGTGCAGGTCGGAGGAGGGCAGCGCGGGTGACATGGATGGCCTCTGTTTTTTGTAATTGAATTACGTATAACGTAATTTGAAAGCCGGAAGGGGTCAAGCTATAACAGCGGCCTCCTAAGCGAAGCGGGGCAGTGCATGGCCATCCAGAAGGACGACGCCGAGGCGTCCAAGCGACAGAAGGTGCAGGCGGCGGAAGTCGGCACCGAGATCCTCAAGGGCCTGGCCCAGCTGGCGCCGGCCACGTCGCTGTCACGGCTGGCAGAGCACCTGGGCATGCCGGCGGCCAAGGTCCATCGCTACCTGCAGGCGCTGATCGCCAGCGGCTTCGCCGCCCAGGACGCCACCACCAACCACTACGGCCTGGGGCCCGAGGCGCTGTTCGTCGGCCTGGCCGCCATCGGCGGGCTGGATGTGGTGCGTGCCGCCACGCCGACGCTGTCGGCCCTGCGCGATGAACTCAACGAGACCTGCTTCCTGGCCGTGTGGGGCAACAAGGGTCCGACGGTGGTGCATGTGGAGCAGCCGCTGCGCGCGGTGACCCTGGTGACCCGCGTGGGCTCGGTGCTGCCGCTGCTGGGCTCCTCCACCGGCCTGGTGTTCGCCAGCTACCTGCCGGAGGCGGAGTTCGCGCCGCTGCGGGAGGAGGAGGCGCACCTGCCCGGTGTACCCGATGCCAAGGCCCTGGCAGCGCAGGTCGCGGAGATCCGCGCCAGCGGCCTGCACCACGTGCACGGCTTGTTGATGCCGGGGGTCAACGCGCTGTCCGCGCCGGTGTTCGCGGTCGGCGAGCAGATCGCCGGGGTGATCACGGTGGTGGGCGCCGCCAGCGGCTTCCATGCCGAGACCAGCGGCCGCGCGGCGGAGTTGCTGAAGCAGGCGGCCGAAACCATCACCGCGCGGATGGCGGGGGGGCGTCCGACGTGAGTGAGGGCGTCCGGTAGGCCTCGTGCAGTTGTAAGGGCGAAGCGCTTTCGCGGTCGAAACCGCTCCCACAAACCGGCGCGGCGCCGTTCGGGCGTAGGGGCGGTGCCTGGATGGCAGTCATGAAAAAGCCCGCTTGATGCGGGCTTTCTCGTTAGGGCGATGACTCACTCGGTGGCGAGCACGCCCCGGCGGATCTGGTCGCGTTCGATGGATTCGAACAGGGCCTTGAAGTTGCCCTCACCGAAGCCGCTGTCGCCCTTGCGCTGGATGAACTCGAAGAACACCGGGCCTAGCAGGGTCTCCGAGAAGATCTGCAGCAGCAGCCGGCGTTCGCCGCCTTCGGAGGTGCCGTCCAGCAGGATGCCGCGTGACTGCAGGGCGTCCACCGGCTCGCCGTGGTTGGGCAGGCGGCCTTCGAGCATTTCGTAGTAGGTGGTGGGCGGTGCGGTCATGAAGCGCATGCCCAGGGCCTTGAGGTTGTCCCAGGTGCTGATCAGGTCGTCGGTGAGGAAGGCCACGTGCTGGATGCCCTCGCCGTTGAACTGCATCAGGAACTCCTCGATCTGCCCGGCGCCCTTGGAGGATTCCTCGTTGAGCGGGATGCGGATCATGCCGTCCGGCGCGGTCATTGCCTTGGAGGTCAGCCCGGTGTACTCGCCCTTGATGTCGAAGTAGCGAATCTCGCGGAAGTTGAACAGCTTCTCGTAGAAGTCCGCCCAGTAGGCCATGCGGCCGCGGTACACGTTGTGGGTGAGGTGGTCGATGATCTTCAGGCCCGCGCCCTTGGGGTTGCGGTCCACGCCTTCGATGAACTCGAAGTCGATGTCGTAGATCGACGAGCCCTCGCCGAAGCGGTCGATCAGGTACAGCGGCGCGCCGCCGATGCCCTTGATCGCCGGCAGGCGCAGCTCCATCGGCCCGGTGGGAATCTCGATGGGCTGGGCGCCCAGCTCAAGGGCACGGGCATAGGCCTGGTGAGCATTCTTCACACGGAAGGCCATGCCGCACACGGAGGGCCCGTGCTCGGCGGCGAAGTAGGCGGCCTGGCTCTTGGGCTCGTTGTTGAGGATCAGGTTGATCTCGCCCTGGCGGTACAGGTGCACATCCTTGGAGCGGTGGGTGGCCACCTTGGTGAAGCCCATGGCGGCGAACACCGGCTCAAGGACGTTGGGGGTGGGGGAGGCGAGTTCGATGAACTCGAAGCCCATCAGCCCCATGGGGTTTTCAAAGATGTCGGCCATGGCATGGCTCCTCGGATCAGGTTGCGGTCGCGCCGCGAAAGGTTGAAGGCGTCTGTCGGTCGATCAAACGCTTCGCGGCGGCGCGCAGGACACCCCGCGCACGCTGCGCGCGAGGTGGTCGCCGATGGTGACCTTGAAAGCGAGGCTCTGCATGGGTGCGCTCCTCAGGCCGGCTTGTCGGCCTGGGCGTCCGGGTGGGCGGCGCGGAAGGCAGGGTGCTCCAGCGCCAGGCGTTCGACCCTCAGGATACGCGGGTAGCCGGAGAGGTCCACGTTGAAGCGGCGGGCGGCATACACCTGCGGCAGCAGGTAGACGTCGGCCATGCCCGGTGCGTTGCCGAAGCAGTAGCCGGAGTCGCCGATCAGCGCTTCCACCGCCGCCAGGCCCTCGCCGATCCAGTGGGCGATCCAATCGTTGACGGTGGCTTCATCGGCGCCCATCTGCCGCAGACGGTTGAGCACGGCCACGTTGTGCAGCGGGTGGATGTCGCAGCCGATCAGCGCCGTGACCTGGCGCTGGCGGGCGCGCTGCAGCGCATCGCCGGGCAGCAGGGCGGGCTCGGGGTGGTGTTCGTCGAGGTATTCGAGGATAGCCGGGGACTGGATCAGCACCGCGCCTTCGTCAGTACGCAGCGCGGGCACGCGGCCCTGGGGGTTGATGGCGCGGTAGGCCGGCTGGCGGTGTTCGCCGCCGTCCTTGATCAGGTTGACCGGGAGCATGTGGACCTCCAGCCCCTTCAGTGCCAGGGCGATGCGTACCCGGTAAGAGGAGGTGGAGCGGTAATAGGTGTAGAGGTCCATGGCGGGCTCTCGCAAGGTCACGCGCCAGTCGGGGAGGCCGCCGACGCTGTTGTTTTCATAATCTATTTACACTCTGCGTAATTTTTTCCGTGACGGCAAGCCCGACGTTGTGCCGATTGCCGGGCTGTCACTCGATCCTCATTCGAGGTTCACGCGCTGGCGATGTTCCGCCACCGAGGCCGACCAGCCCAGCTCCTGGGTGATGCGCCGGCGCAGGCAGTCGGCGGCGTCCGGTTCACCGTGAACCACGTAGGTGTGCTTCGGCGGCTTGGGCAACTGGCGCAGCCAGTCGAGGATCTCGTCAGCATCGGCGTGGGCGGAGAGGTTCTCCAGTTGGACCACCTCGGCGCGGATGGGCACGTCCACACCGTGGATGCGCACCTTGTCGGCGCCGCCGGCGATCAGCGCGCCACGGGTGCCGCCGGCCTGGTAGCCGGACAGCAGGATGGTGTTGCGCGGGTCGGGCGCCAGGGATTTCAGGTGGTGCAGCACCCGGCCGCCGGTGGCCATGCCGCTGCCGGCGATGATCACCGAGGGCGCACGCATCTCGTCCAGGCGCTTGGATTCGTCCACCGAACGCACGATGTGCGCCACCTTGCACATGCCCAGGCAGTCCTCGGCGTTGAGCCGGTGCAGGTCGCGATAGCGCTGGTAGAGCGCGGTCACATCGGTGGCCATGGGGCTGTTGAGGTAGATCGGCAGGTCGGGGATGCGCCCGGCGCGCTTGAGCTTGTCGATCAGGTGCAGCAGCAGTTGCGCGCGGCCCACGGCGAAGGCCGGGATCACGGTGATGCCCCGGCGCAGGGCGGTGCGGCTGATCACCTCGGCCAACTGGTCCTCGGCCATCGTCGGGGTGTGGTGGCGGTTGCCGTAGGTGGACTCCACCAGCAGGTAGTCGGCGGCCTGCAGCGGCTGCGGGGGCAGCATCAGCGCATCGTCGGGGCGGCCGACATCGCCGGAGCAGCCCAGGGTGATGTCGCCGGCACGCAGCTCCACGCTGGCCGCGCCGAGAATGTGGCCGGCCGGGCGCATGGTCACCCGCAGGTCACCGAGGATGTCCACGCTGCGGTTGAAGGGCAGCGGGCGCAGCAGGCGCAGGGTGCGCTCGGCGTCTTCCTCGGTGTACAGCGGCAGCGCCGGGGCATGGCGGGAGAAGCCGTGGCGGTTGGCGAACTCGGCTTCCTCTTCCTGCAGCCGCCCGCTGTCCAGCAGGAGGATGCGCGCCAGCTCGCAGGTGGCTTCGGTGGCGTAGATCGGCCCCCGGTAGCCGGCCTTCACCAGCACCGGCAGGTAGCCGCTGTGGTCCAGGTGGGCGTGAGTCAGCACGATGGCGTCCAGGCGCTGCGGGCGCACCGGGAAGTGGTCCCAGTTGCGCTCGCGCAGTTGCTTGTAGCCCTGGAACAGCCCGCAGTCCACCAGCAGTCGTTTGCCGTTGTGGTCCAGCAGGTACTTGCTGCCGGTCACCGTCCCGGCCCCACCCAGAAAGAACAGGCGCATGGTTCTACTCCTTGTCGTCGATGCGCTGATTCTGGGGAAGCATAGGTGCTGCAAGGCTGCGCTGGATCAAGTCCGGCTCATGCTTGAAGAGTTGCGCGGATTGCTGCACGGTGCCGCCCCACCGTCGGGCCGCACCACACCCCAGAAAACCCGGAGACCCCATGCTGACCCTCACCCTCGGGCCGTTCGCCCTGGCGCTTTCGCACCTGCTGATCCTCGCCAGCCTGCTGCTGTCCACCCTTGTCGGCTGGTGGCTGGGCCGGCGCAGCGGACACAACCCCGAGGCGGTGCTGTTCAACCTGCTGCTGGTGGCGCTGGTGGGCGCGCGCCTGGCGTTCGTCGTCGCCTATGCCTCGCACTTCCGCGAGGCCCCCTGGCAGGTGCTGGACATCCGCGACGGCGGCTTCATCGCCTGGCCCGGGGTGCTGGCGGCCCTGGCGCTGGCCGGCTGGCTGCTCTGGCGGCGCCCGCCGCTGCGCCGGCCCCTGGGCGTCGCGCTGCTCAGCGGGTTGTTGCTGTGGGGCATGGGGCAGGCGCTGATGCAGGCGCTGGAGCGCGGTACCCGCCTGCCGCCGGTGGCCCTGCAGGACCGCGACGGGCGGCCGGTGCGGCTGGAGGACTACCAGGGCCAGCCGCTGGTGGTGAACCTCTGGGCCACCTGGTGCCCGCCCTGTCGCCGTGAGATGCCGGTGCTCGCCAGCGCCGCGCAAGAGCATGCCGACGTGCTCTTCCTGTTCGTCAACCAGGGTGAGGACGCCGAAACGGTTCGCCACTACCTGGCCAAGGAGGGGCTCGCCCTCGGCCATGTGCTGCTGGACGGCGGCACTCGGCTGGGGCAGCGGGTCGGCTCCCGTGCGCTGCCCACCACGCTGTTCTTCGATGCCGAGGGGCGCCAGGTCGGCAGCCACCTGGGCGAGCTGTCCCAGGCCAGCCTGGTGCAGGCACTGGGCGTGCTCAAGCGCGACGCGCCCCCCGCCAACACCGCGCCGTAGCGGCACAACGCCATTGAGTTTTCCGCCCTGAATCCGCACCATGCGCGCCGGGTTTCAAGGCCTGGTGGTCAGTGGCGATGGTGCAAGGCAGTGGACGGACCGTGGGCAGGGCAAGGGGGTGGCGCATGTTGGCGCTGGCCGCGTCATGCCTGCTGGCGTTGCTGGCTGGTGCGCTCCACGCCGATTGGGATTTCGCCCTCATCAGCCGCCGTGCCGAAGCCCTCTACGGCCCCCTCGGCCCCGGCAAGGCCCGGGTCGATGAATGGCAGGCCCTGCTGGGCCGCCTGGCCGGCGCCGACGAGAAGAAGCAGCTTGAAGAGGTGAACCGCTTCTTCAACGCCAAGCTGCGCTTCACCGACGACCTCGCCACCTGGGGCCAGGTGGACTACTGGGCCACCCCGGTGGAGGCGCTGCGCCAGGGCGCCGGCGATTGCGAGGACTACGCCATCGCCAAGTACATCAGCCTGCGCCACCTCGGCGTACCCAGCGAGAAACTGCGCATCACCTACGTCAAGGCCCTGCGCCTGAACCAGGCGCACATGGTGCTGACCTACTACGCCCGGCCCGACGCCGTGCCCCTGGTGCTGGACAACCTGGTGGGCGGCATCCTGCCGGCCAGCCAGCGCAGCGACCTGCTGCCGGTATACGCCTTCAACGCCGAGGGTCTGTGGCTAGCCGGCAAGGGCGGCAAGCAGGTGGGGGATTCCAAGCGGCTGTCACGCTGGCAGGACCTTTTGAAGAAGATGAAAGCCGAAGGCTTTCCCACGAGCGAATAGCGGAGTCCGGATGTCTCTGTTCAAACAACTGTTGATCGCCATCTGCCTGTTCCTGGTCGTCGCCTTCAGCGGCAGCTTCATGGTCAGTCTGGAAAGCTCCCGGGAGCAGTACGAGAACCAACTGCGTTCCCACGCCCAGGACGCCGCCACGGCGCTGGGCCTGTCGCTGACACCGCACATCGACGACCCGGCGATGGTGGAGCTGATGGTCAGCTCGATCTTCGACAGCGGCTATTTCGAGCGCATCCGCGTGGTCGACACCGCCACCGGTCAGGTGATGGTGGAGCGCACCGGCGTGCCGGACGCGGTGGCGGCCAACGTCCCGCAGTGGTTCGTCGCCCTGGTGGGACTGCAGTCCGCCGGAGGTGACGCCATCGTCAGCCGTGGCTGGACACAGGCCGCGCGGGTCGAGGTGCAGAGCCACCCGATGTTCGCCATTGCCAAGCTCTGGCAGACCGCCCTGGGCACCCTCGGCTGGCTGCTGGTCTGTGGCCTGGCCAGCGCCGGCCTGGGCGCCGTGCTGTTGCGTCGCCAGCTCAGGCCGCTGGACTACATGGTCGAGCAGTCCCACGCCATCGCTCGGCGCGAGTTTCTCAGCCTGCCGCAACTGCCGCGCACCCCCGAGCTGCGCCGGGTGGTGCAGGCCATGAACCAGATGGTGGAGAAGCTCAAGGCGCTGTTCCAGGAACAGGCCGAACGCAGCGAGCGCCTGCGCGACGAGGCCTACCAGGACAGCCTCACGGGCCTCGGCAACCGCCGCTATTTCGAACTGCAACTGCAGGACCGCCTGGGCAGCGACGAGCGCGCCTGCAACGGCTACCTGCTGCTGCTGCGGGTCAACGACCTCGCCGGCCTCAACCAGCGCCTCGGTGGCCCGCGCACCGACCAGTTGCTCAAGGCCGTGGCCGAGCAGCTCAAGCGCGCCGGCGCCGGCTTCCCCCTGGCCCGCAGCCGGGGCGGCGAGTTCGTCCTGCTGGGCGCGGGGCTGACCCGCGAGGAGGCCGAGCAACTGGCCGAACGCCTCGACGCCGCGCTGGTCAGCCTGGCTGAGACCGGCGCCACCGACAGCTTGCCGGTGGCCCACATCGGCCTGGCACCCTTCGCCCCGGGCGAGGCCCAGGACGAACTGATGCGCCTGGCCGACGAGGCCCTGGCCCGCGCCGAGCGCGCAGGTGGCCAGGCCTGGGCCTGCGTCGAGCACAGCGACGCGGCGCAGGGCGGCGAAGACCGCCACACCTGGCACCGCCTGCTGGACGACGCACTCTCTGCCCGACGTTTCGAGCTGTACTTCCAGCCGGTGGTGGACAGCCGTGATCCCCAGCGCGTGCTGCACCACAAGGTGCTCTCGCGCCTGCCGGACGGGCAGGGCGGCAGCATCGCCGCCGGCCGCTTCCTGCCCTGGCTGGAGCGCTTCGGCTGGTCTGCCCGGCTCGATCTGGTGATGCTGCAGCGGGTGCTGGAGCAGATGGCTGGGCACGACCGCCCGCTGGCCCTGAACCTCTCCGGCGCGCTGCTGCGTGACCGTGCCGCCCTGGAGCGCGCCTTCGAGCTGCTGCGCCAGCACCCGCAGTTGGGGCCGCGCCTGACCCTGGAGCTGGAAGAGGACCAACTGCCCGACCAGGCCGTGCTGGAAAGCCTCACCCGGCGCCTGCGCGAACTGGGCTTCGCCCTCAGCCTGCAACACTTCGGCGGGCGCTTCAGCATGATCGGCAACCTGGCCCGCTTGGGCCTGGCCTACCTCAAGGTGGACGGCAACCACATCCGCGCCATCGACCAGGAGAACGACAAACGCCTGTTCATCGAGGCCATGCAACGCGCAGCCAACAGCATCGACCTGCCGCTGATCGCCGAGCGCGTGGAAACCGAGGGTGAACTGGCGGTGCTGCGTGAAATGGGCATCCAGGGCGTGCAGGGCCGGCTCTTCGGCGAACCGGCACCCTGGCGCGCCTGAGGCGGGTCAGGGCAGTCGCACCTGCCCCGGGCCCGTCACCTTCGCCTCCAGCGGCTTGCGGCTGGAGACGTTGCGCAGTTTGATGCGCTCGCCCAGGCGACCGTCCTCCAGCGCCTCGGCCTCCACCGAGGCATTCAACCCGCCCGCCGTCGCCAACACCGTCACCCGCTGGCCGCGCCGGACCAGTACCGGCGGTGCCAGGTTCGCCGGGCCGATCACCTGGCCCGCGCGCAGGCTGCGCCGAGCACTCTGGCCGACCACTTCCGCCGGGTCCTGATGGAAGCCCTGGCGCAGGCGCTCCAAAGGCATGACCTTGCGTTCCAGTTGGGAGGCCTCCAGCGTCGCCCCGCGTTCGATGCTGACGCGGCTGACCAGCACCGGCAGGCGAGCACTGGCCTGGCTCACCACCACGCGCTGCCAGCCCGCCGGGCACTTCACCCGGTAGCGCTGGCGTGCCAGTGGGTCGGGCCGTGCCGCTTCCGCCGTCACTGACAGGGGCTCGCTGCACGGTGCCAGGGAATCGGTTTCTCCCAGCACCTGGCTCTCCAGGCTGTGCTCCAGCCCTTGCCAACCCTTGCTGCGCGCGAGCGCTTCGAGGTGCGTGTCCTGCTGCTGAGCGACCGCTGCCAGCGCCTGGCCGGCAGCCCCCGTCTCGGCCTGGGCGCCGGACGCGGCCAGCCCTGCCATGAGGAGGAAGAGGGTGGAAGGGCGTTTTCCCGCACGGGCGCGCGCGGCGTCGCAAAGCGGAAGGTCGGAGCGGTTCTGGTTGGCTTTCATGCTCGCTCAAGTCGTTGAAATTAAAAGAAAAAAGAGAGATTTATCAGGGCCGGCACGCTTCCTGCGATAGGGCATTCGATCCCAACCGCTAGGAGGCCGAGGGCCCATGAGTATACGAATCGACGAAAGCCTGCAGGTTCACGCCCGGGCACTGGAGCTGCGCATGCAGCGCAGCGAAATCCTCTCTTCGAATCTGGCGAACGAGTCCACCCCCGGGTTTCGCGCGCGGGACTTCGACTTCGCCGAACACATGCGTCAGAGGGGCGACTACCGGCTGCCGGGCCTTGAAGACCAGGCGCCGAAGCTGAAGTACCGCGTGCCGTTCAACCCGTCGCTGGACGGCAACAGCGTGGAGCAGGGCGTGGAGCAGGCGGAGTTCTCCCGCAATGCCATGGATTTCCAGACCAGCCTGACCTTCCTGACCATGAAATTCCGAGGCCTCAAGCAGGCCATCGAGGGCCGTTGATCATGTCCTTCGACGCCATCTACCGCATTGCCGGTTCGGCGATGAACGCCCAGACCGTGCGCCTCAACACCGTGGCCAGCAACCTGGCCAACGCCGAGTCCTCCGCTGGCAGCCGCGAGGCCGTGTACCGGCCGCGCAAGCCGCTGTTCGCCGCCGTCTACGAGAACGGCGAGCTGTCCCGCCAGGCCGGGCTGGGCGGTGCACGGGTGCAGGTGCTGGATGTGATCGCCGAGCAGGGCGAGCCCCGTCGGCGCTACGAGCCGGGCAACCCGCTGGCCGACCGTGACGGCTACGTCTTTTACCCCGACGTGAACCCCATCGAGGAGATGACCGACATGCTGTCCGCCTCCCGAGGCTTCGAGACCAGCGTCGAGGTGCTGAGCCGGGTCCGGAGCATGCAACAGGGCCTGCTGCGCCTGGGAGAAGCCTGATGAGCCGCATTGACACCGACACCACCCGCCGCACCGGAGTCAGCCAGGAGGTACAGGGCAATCCCGCCTTCGACCTGCGTGACGTGGCGCAGATGGAGAACACCTTCATCACCCTGATGACCGCGCAGATCCAGAACCAGGACCCCACCAACCCTGCCGACAGCGCCCAGTACATCAACCAGTACGCCAACCTCGCCCAGGTGCGCAGCATGGCCAATCTGGCCCAACTGGCCCAGGGCAACCTGGTGCTGATGGACAACCTGCAGACCCTCACCGCCGCCGGGCTGGTGGGCCAGCAGGTGAAGGTCGCCACCGACAGCGTGACCCTGGACGGGACGGTGCTCGAGGGCGAAGTGCGGCTCGAGCACGCCTCGGGCGACACCCGCCTGACGCTGGTCAGCGAGAGCGGCGAGCGTACCGAGCTGAAGCTCGGCCCCCGACAGGCTGGGCGCGTACCGCTGCGCATCGACCCGGCGGCCCTTGGCCTGGCTGATGGCCGCTACCGCCTGGAGGTGCAGACCGACAGTGGCGAGATGCCGTCGGTGGAGTTGTCGGGCCGCGTCAATCAGGTCCGCACCGGCCCCCAGGGCCCGATCCTGGACGTTGCCGGCCTTGGCCGCGTGCCCTTCTACAGCGTCGTCGAGTTCGACGGCGCCTGATCGTTCTGCGAGAGGTAGACCATGAGTTTCAATATCGCCCTGACCGGGTTGAACGCGGTGAACCAGCACCTGAGCACCGTCAGCCACAACATTGCCAACTCCGCCACCAGCGGCTTCAAGTCCTACCGCGCCGAGTTCGCCAGCCTGTATTCCGCCGGCCAGCCCATGGGTGTGGAGGTGCAGGCCGTGACCCAGAGCATGAGCCTGCGGGGCTCCATCAACGCCAGCGGCCGCGACCTGGACCTGGCCATTGCCGGCGGTGGCTTCTTCATCACCCGTAGCGAGAGTGGAGAAACCCGCTACACCCGCGCCGGGATGTTCAGCAACGACGAGCAGGGCTACCTGGTGGCAGCGGGAGGGCGGGTCCAGGGGTATTCCGCCGATGACGCCGGGGTGCTGCAGGTGGGCGTTCTGGGTGACCTGCAGCAGAAGACCGGGAACCTGCCGGCCCAGGCCAGCAGTCGGGTGGACTTCGTGGCCAACCTCGATGCCAACGCCACACCGCCCAAGGTCACACCGTTCGACCCCGCCAATCCCGACACTTACACCTGTACCCAGACCACGCAGGTGTTCGACTCACAGGGGAAAAAGCATGCGCTGACGCAGTACTTCATCAACACCGGCAGCAACCAGTGGGACGTCCGCTACTTCGTCGACGGTGCCAGTGCCGGTGCCGCACAGCCCCTGAGCTTCACCACCAGCGGCACCCTGGCATCGCCGGTCGCCCCGGTGACCGTCACGCAGCCGCTGCCCGGTGTGGAGCCCCTGAACCTGGCCCTCAGCTATGCCGGCTCCACCCAGTTCGGCTCGCCCTTCGCCATCGGCACCAACCGCGCCGACGGCTATGCCACCGGTGAGCGCACCGGCACGGCGGTGGAGAAGGACGGCCGCATCTACGCCACCTTCAGCAATGGCCAGCGGCTGCTGCAGGGGCAGGTGGTGATGGCGAGCTTCACCAACCCCGGCGGCCTGGCCGACCAGAACGGCACCAGTTGGAGCGAGACCAGCGCCTCTGGCGCGGCCTTGCTGGGTACGCCCGGCAGCGGCCAGTTCGGAGCGCTGACGACCCGCGCCCTGGAGGGCTCCAACGTCGACCTCACCCGCGAGCTGGTGGGGTTGATGGAGGGGCAGCGCAACTACCAGGCCAACACCAAGGTGGTGAGCACCAACAAGGAACTCATCCAGGCCCTGTTCGCCGCCGTCTGAGGAAACCACCATGGATCGACTGGGCTACACGGCAATGACCGCCGCCAACCGCACGCAGGCTGCCCTGGACGTGCGCGCCAACAACCTTGCCAACGTCAGCACTCCCGGGTTCCGCGCCGACCTCGCGCGTGCCGAGGCGGTGCCGGTAGAGGGGGCCGGCTACGACAGCCGCCACCCTACGCGGCTGCAATCCAGCGGCATCGACCTGAAGCCGGGGCCGCTGATGGCCACCGGGCGCGACCTCGATCTGGCCATCCGTGGCCCCGGGTTGATCGCCGTGCAACTGGCGGATGGCCGGGAGGCCTACACCCGCCATGGCAGCCTGACCGTGGACGCCGCCGGCCGCCTCAGCCTCGGCGGGCGTCCGGTACTGGGGGAGGGTGGGCCGCTCGAACTGCCGCCCTACGACCGCCTGGCCATCGGCAGCGATGGCACGGTGTCGATCCAGCCCCGCGGCGATTACCTGATGGCCGAGGTGGGGCGTATCAAGCGTGTCGATGCCCCCCCTGCCGGCCTGCGCAAGGACGCCAGCGGCCTGCTGGTCACGCTCGATGGCAACCCGGCCGCGGCCAGTGAAACGGTGCAGCTCGCCGCAGGCTACCTGGAGGGCAGCAATGTCTCCGCCATCGAAGAGCTCACCGGCACCTTGAGCCTCAGTCGCCTGTTCGAGACCCAGGTGAAGCTGCTCAAGGCCGCTGACGATCTGGCCGCCAACGGCAATCGCATGATTCGCGGCGCCTGAGCGCGCCGCCTTACCAACAAGGAGAACCTCCATGAGTTCCGCACTCTGGGTCAGCAAGACCGGGCTCGCCGCCCAGGACACCGCCCTGGCGGCGGTGGCCAACAACCTGGCCAACGTCAACACCGTCGGTTTCAAGAGCGACCGCGTGGTGTTCGAGGACCTGTTCTACGCCATCGAGCTGCCGCCTGGCGCCCAGGCCGACCAGGTCAACACCGTGCCCTCGGGCATCCAGCTCGGCAGCGGGGTGCGCGTGGCCGGCACACAGAAAGTCTTCACCGAGGGCAGCATGCAGCCCACCGGTCAGCCCATGGACCTGGCCATCGTCGGGCCGGGTTTCTTCCAGGTGGAGTCGCCCAACGGCGAGACCTGGTACACCGAGAACGGCCAGTTGCAGCTCAATGGCGAAGGCATGCTGGTCAACGCCCAGGGGCTGCCGTTGTTGCCGGCCATCCAGTTGCCCGCCGGCGCCAGCCAATTCACCGTGAGCCGTGACGGCATCGTGACGGTCATGCTCCCCGGCTCTGCCCAGCCCACCGAACTGGGGCAGATCATGCTCGCCAACTTCACCAACCCCGGTGGCCTCGAAGCCCTGGGCGGCAACCTCTACAAGGAGACGGTCGCCAGTGGCGAGGCGGTGGAGGGCGTGCCTGGCCAGGAAGGGCTTGGCGACCTCAAGCAGAAGGTGCTCGAGGGCTCCAACGTGCAGGTGGTGGAGGCCATGGTCAGCATGATCGCCATCCAGCGCGCCTATGAGGCCAACGCCAAGGTGCTGGATGCCGCTTCCGGCATGCAGCAGTTCCTGAACCAGACCGTATGAGGTCGGTGATGCGTGTCCTGCTGCTGCTGTTGCTGCTGCTCGTGACGCTGGCTCTGGCGGGCTGCCAGAGTGCCCAGGAACTGCTGCCGGACGAGAGTTCCTCGGCCTACCAGCCCCCGGCGCTGGACTATGCACGCCCGCCGCCCACCTCCGGCGGGCTGTTCCGCGCCGGCTACGGTGGTTCGCTGTTGCGCGACAAGCGCGCCATCGGTGTCGGCGACATCGTCACCGTGGTGCTGGACGAATCCACCCAGTCCAGCAAGAGCGCGGGCACCAGCTTCGACAAGAGTTCCTCGTTGAACATCCCGCTGCCGACCCTGCGCAATCGGATCTACAACCGTCTGAACAACCAGGCCAGCGCCGAGCGGGATTTCTCCGGCTCGGCCAAGAGCTCCCAGCAGAACACCCTGCGCGGGGCCATCGCCGTGACCGTGCACCAGGTGCTCCCCGGCGGTGTGCTGCTGGTGAAGGGCGAGAAGGCGCTGCGGCTCAACCAGGGGGACGAGTACATCCGCCTGACCGGGTTGGTGCGCATCGACGACATCGACCGCGATAACCGGGTGTCGTCTCAGCAGGTGGCCAACGCGCGGATCTCCTATGCCGGTCGCGGGGTGCTCAACGACAGCAACAGCGCCGGCTGGCTGACCCGCTTCTTCACGTCCCCTTTGTTCCCCCTCTGATGGAGTGCTCCATGCGCATCTACGCCGCCCTGTTGCTCGGCCTGCTCGGGCTCGCCTGGCAGCCCCTCGGCCGGGCTGTCCCGCTGATGGATCTGGTGGATGTCGAAGGGGTCCGTGACAACCAGTTGCTCGGCTACGGGCTGGTGGTCGGGCTCGACGGCACCGGCGACAAGAACCAGGTCAAGTTCACCAACCAGTCTGTGACCAACATGGTCAAGCAGTTCGGCGTCAACCTGCCGCCGGGAACCGATCCCAAGCTGAAGAACACCGCTGCGGTGATGGTCACCGCCAGCGTGCCGCCCGGCTACGGGCCGGGACAGACGCTGGATGTCACCGTGTCGTCCCTGGGGGATGCCAAGAGCCTGCGGGGCGGCCTGCTGCTGCTTACCCCGTTGCAGGGCATCGACGGCGAGGTCTATGCCGTGGCCCAGGGCAACCTGTTGGTGGGGGGCGTCAAGGCCGAGGGCCAGAGTGGTTCCAGCGTCACCCTGAACAGCCCCACCTCCGGGCTGATCCCCAACGGCGCGAGTCTGGAGCGCAGTATCCCCAGCGACTTCGCCGAGCGCAGCGAGGTGATGCTGAGCCTGCGCGAGCCTGGCTTCCAGAGCGTCAACCAGGTGGTGGAGTCACTCAACCAGCGCTTCGGCACCGGGACGGCCAATGCCTTGTCATCCGCCCGGGTTTCGGTGCGCGCGCCGGTGGCCCCCGGACCCAGGATGGCCTTCATGGCATTGCTTGAAGCGGTGGAGGTGGAGCCCGGGCGGACCCGGCCCAAAGTGGTCTTCAACAGCCGCACCGGCACCGTGGTGGTGGGGCAGGGCGTGCGAGTCAAGGCCGCCGCCGTGGCCCACGGCACCCTCAGCGTGACCATCAGCGAGAACCCCCAGGTCAGCCAGCCGGCGCCGCTGTCCGGTGGGCAGACCACTGTCACGCCCAACTCCGATGTGGGCGTGGAGCAACAGACCAACCCCATGTTCAAGTGGCCCGAGGGCACGACCCTGGAAAGCATCATCGACACGGTCAACCGCCTGGGCGCCACCCCCGACGACATCATGTCCATCCTCCAGGCCCTGCAGCGCGCGGGCGCGCTGAATGCCGAGCTGGTGGTGATCTGAGGAACTCCTGATGACATCGACACTCCCCCCCTCGCTGGCGTCGGCCGGCCAGGCGCTGCGTTCGACGCAGGCGCCCCGGACGCCGCTCCAGGCTGCTTCGGAGGATTTCGAAGCGCTGTTCCTGCAGCAACTGCTCAAGGAGATGCGCAAGGCTGGCGATGTGCTCTCCGAAGGCAGTCCCTTGCGCAGTCGCCAGCTCGATACGCTGCGTGATCTTCATGACGAGGCCTTGGCCCGGCACCTGGCTGGCAGCGGGCAGGCGGGTATCGCCGAGCTGCTGGTCTCGCAACTGGGCGGCGACCCGCCCGACCCGGCGCGCCGGCCTGCGGCACCGCTGGAACGGCTGCCGGCCCCGGTAGCCAGGCCCGTCCACCCTGTCCCGCGTCGGACGCTGGGGGAGTGGTTGGGGGGCGCCGCCGACCTGGTGGCGGGGGTGGCTGCACCCTTGTCGCCGCTGGTTCGAGGCGCTGTCGCGTTCCGTTCGCTGGTGAGCAGTGTGGTCCGCCATGAGTCGGCCGGCGATGCGCGCGCGGTTTCGGCCAAGGGGGCGCTGGGCCTGATGCAACTGATGCCGGGCACTGCCCGGGACATGGCACAGGCCCTGGGGCTGCCATTCGACCTGCAACGGCTGCTGGATGATCCCGACTACAACCTGCGCCTGGGCAGTGCCTACCTGGAGCAGTTGCTGGAGCGCTACGACCAGCAGCCGGCCCTGGCACTGGCTGCTTACAACGCAGGCCCCGGGCGGGTGGATGAGTGGCTGTCGAGCGTCGGTGATCCGCGTCGGGGCGAACTCTCCGTCGAAGCCTGGGTCGACGCCATTCCCTATGCGGAAACCCGTGCCTATACCCGGGGCATCCTCCGCGACCTTAACCGCGCGTCCCCGCCGGTCGCCCCTTCTCCCTCACGGGGCGGCCTGCCGTCCCAATCAGGGGCCTTCGCCCCCAGCATCCGACCCCGGCATGAGGAGAACGACGCGTGAGTCTGATCAGCCAGATCGCCCTGACCGGCCTGCAGGCGAGCCAGATCGCCCTGGCCACCACCGCGCAGAACACGGCCAATCGCAATACCGCCGGCTACAGCCGCCTTCATGCCGTGCTGCAGTCGCGCATGGGGCCGGTGGCCGGACAGGGAGGTGGCGTCGACGTGGCCGCCATCCGTCGCATCGCCGATGGGTTCCAGAACCAGCAACTGTGGCGCGCTGGTGCCGAGCAGCAGTTACATGCCGGCGCGCGGCCCTACTTCCAGGCCGTTGAGAGCCTGGTGGCAGGCGAAGGCACCAGCATCAGCACAGGGCTCGATCGGTTTTTCGGTGCCGTCAGCGAGGCCAGTGCCACACCCTCGTCCCAGGCCCTGCGCCAGCAACTGCTGGTCGAGGCGGGCAACCTGGCACAGCGCTTCAACGGCCTTTCCAGTGGCTTGCAGAACCAGCTCGACGGTCTGATGGGGCAGCGGGAGGCGCTGGTGACGGACATCAACGGAATCACGGCCAACCTGGCGCTGTTGAATCGCCGCATCATCGAGACGAAGGCACTCGGCGGTGACGTGGCCACCCTGCAGGACCACCGCGACGAAGTGGTCAAGGCTCTCGGTCAGCACGTCCAGTTACGCACCCTGGAAACCCCGGACGGTGCCTACGACATCACCCTGGCCAGCGGTCAGCCGCTGGTGATCGGTGATACCGCGAGCCACCTGGAAGTGGTTCGCGACGCTGACAACCAGCAGCACATCGAGCTGCAGTTCGCCGGCACCCGCGCCGGCCTGTCCCCCAAGGGGCTCGGTGGCACCCTGGGAGCGTTGCATGTCACCGAAACACAGTTGCTGCGCCCTAACCAGGCGCTGCTGCGGGAGATGGCCGGGCAGTTCGCCGAGCAGGTCAACGACGTGCTGGCTGACGGCTTCGACCGCCAGGGCAACCCGGGCCAGGCGCTGTTCCGCTTCGAGCCGGGCAGCGTCAGCCAATTGCTCACGTTGACGGGCATCGGGCCTGACCAGTTGGCCTTCTCCGATGCTCCCGGCGAGGCCGGCAACAACCGCACGCTGCTCGCGCTGTACGAGGTGCGTCGGCAGCCTGTTGTCCTGGGGGGCTCGCCCACCACCTTCCACGACGCCTATGCCGGCCTGGTCGGCCAGGTGGCCAGCGCCAGCCGGCAGAACCAGGACGACCTCGCCGCCGCGACCGAAGTCACCCGTCAGGCCCAGGCGTTGCGCGATGGCACCAGTGCGGTCAATGGCGACGAAGAGGCGGCCAACCTGATCGCCTACCAGCAGGCCTACCAGGCCAACATGAAGGTGATCGCCACCGCCAACACCCTGTTCGACGCCATGCTGGCGAGCTTCTGAGGACCTGCCATGCGCATCACCAATGTCCAGACCAGAGCCCTGATGAGCGAGGCACTCAACCGCAATGGCCTCGAGATCGGCCGGCTGATGCAGCAGATGAGTACCAACCAGCGCCTGCTGCAGCCGTCCGATGACCCCATCGCCAGCATCCGCCTGATGCGCAATGCGCGGGAGCAGGCGAGCCTGGCTCAGTACCACATCAACATCGACAGCGTGTCGTCGAGCCTCTCGGCCCAGGAAACCCAACTGCGGTCGGTTTCCAACGCCATGATCAGCGTGCGCGACATGCTGCTCTGGGCGCGCAATGGCACCCATTCGGAGCAGGACCTGGGCGCCATCGCCGGGGAGATGAAGAACCTCGAAGGCCTCATGGCCAACCTGCTCAACAGCCGCAACGAGGACGGGCGTTACCTGTTCTCCGGCACCCTTGTCGACCAGCCGGCCCTGCTGCAGGACCCCGCCACCGGCCAGTACCGGGCCGGTGGCAACGCCAGCATCCGCCAGGCAACGGTGGGCAACGAGGTGCTGATCGACGAGAACGTCACCCTGCTGGGCATGCTCGGCCCCGATCTCAAGGTGCTCAACGATCTGCACGCGCTGGGCAAGGCCTTCCTGGCTCCTGGCATGCAGAGCGGTGACCCGGCCCTGGTGAAGCAGATCGGGGAACTGCTCGATGTACTGGACACCAGCCACGACGGCGTGCTCGCTGCCATCACCGAGCTGGGCGGCCGACAAGGCACGCTGAGCCTGCTGACCCAGGCCAACGAGGAGCGCTCGCTGGTCAACAAGCAACTTGAGTACGACCTGTCGCACCTGGACTACCCCAGCGCACTGCTGGACCTGGAGAACTACAAGGTCACCATCAAGGCCAGCCAGAAAACCTTCCTGGCCATCCAGGACCTTTCGCTGTTCAACCTGCTCTGATAACGAGACCGCCCGATGAAGGTCGATCCCCCGAAGTTGTCACCCACCCTCACGCCGCCGCCTCGGGAGCGCCAACAGACGGCAGTGGCCCAGCCCGCTGTCGCACCGGCAGCGGTGTCGCCGGAGCGGCCGAGCATCCGTGGCAAAGCTCAGCGCTCACCCAGCCAGCCGCCCGCGTTCAACCTGCAGTTGAACCAGCAACTGAGCCAGATGCAGGCCACCGAACACTACCTGGGGGAACTGGTAGGGCATCTGGAGCAACTCAAGCTCAACCTGGGGCGAGAACTGGCGTCTTCGCTGCCGTCCGACCGCGAGACCTTGCGCGAGACCATCCGCGACGTGAATGCGCTGCTGCGGAGGCGGGGCGCACGCACGGGGCAGTCCCTGGACGCCGACCTGCGCTTGCGACTGGGGGAGCCGGTACGTAGCCGCTTCCGCCTGGAGGGGCTGGATTCCCTGGAGGCCATCCAGGCCGCCGGTCGCGAGACCCTGGTGTTCAGCTTCTCCCGTCAGCCGGGCGAAGCCCTGGCGGTGGTGCTCGATGAAGGGCTTGCGCCGGAACAGGTGCTCCGGCGCTTCAACCAGGGGCTCGGCCCTGCCGGGTTGCGGGCTGAACTCGATAGCGAGGGCAGCCTGCGCTTCAGTGCCAGCGAAACCCAGTGGCAGGTGTTGCAGGACCAACTGCAGGTGCAGGGGGAGGGTGGCCTGTTTCCACGAGCCCGGCGCAGCCTGGCCGGTCATGAGGAAGGCTGGCAGTCCCTGGCCGAACCAGACGGGCAGGGCCACCGCGAACTGCGCAGTCTGCTCGACACGGTGCTGGGCATACTGGAACGCATCGAGCGCCTGCGGGACCAACTGGCCAAGCGCCAGGACGGGATTCGCCAGTTCCTGGCCCATGCCGAGACCCGCAACGAGCGCCAGTGGGCCCAGTCATTCGCCCGCTCCCTGTTCGACCTCATGAGCCGAGGCTCCGACTCCTACGGGGCCGTGGCCCAGGCGGTCGTTGCCCAGGCCCAGCTCTCACGCTTCACCGTGGTCAGCCTGCTGGCCTGATGTCCCGCCTTGCCCGCCCCGGTGTTTGAGCCGCGCCGGGTGCGGGATTTTTTATGCGCAGGGACACGGCTGCCAGGATGGAGCCCCCACCAGCCTGCTGTCTTTGCTGCATAACCCATCCCCGCCATATACGCGCTCGTAGGCCAGGTTGCGACAGTCGACGACATCAATGCGCTCTACCCAGACCTCCATAGGCCGTGGCGCGCCTGCGCCGATGTGCCAGGTGGGATAGGGCCGGCGTGGGGCGTTGCCGGCACAGCCGTTCAGCGGTACTTCGAACTTCACTGCCGCTTCATGCCAGGCGTCGGGCCACTTTCGACAGGTTGTCGTAAACCTTGCGATCCAAGGCCCGGGCGGCCATCCCGCGCTCGTTGGGCACCATGCCCCGTTCATGCGTGGGCTGGGCCGCGCGCCAGGCGATGGGCCTGAGATGGCCGTCGCCAGACAGGCCCCACCTCATGAGGCGGTCGGCTTGCTTCAAGGTCTGTTGTCAGGCCGTGCTGTGCTCCAGGGAGCGCCGGGGCGTGACCAGGGTGACTTCCGGTTGCGTGAGCAACGGTCTGTCCAGTGCAACTGGGAGGACGGAGCCTGACCGTTTGCATCAAGGCGATTTCCTCAGGGGCTTCCGGGCATGTGGTAGGCAAGGGCGCTTTTTCTTCACCTTGCAGCCTCTGGCGATTCAGAAAAGAAGGGCTTCGCGCTCACTCCCTGGGTGATCGCTTCATAGCGCCTGGATGGGAAGAGGGCGGAAGTGGACGTTCCGCCAGGTCGTTGTCCGGCTTTGTCATGCCTTCCCCCCTGAAACGCTGGAGGCCTTGTGCTCCGTGGCTTTCAGGGGTTGGCATCAGCCTTGCTCTAGTGCTGGTCACCCTTGCCAGTTCAATGGAGCAGACCAATGAATATCGATTCCGACTACGCCCGCCAGGAGGCCCTCAAGTTGGCCACGCTGGGCATCCAAGCGGCCCAGTCGCGAGCCACTCGCAGCCAGAGGGCCTATCGCGCCCAAGGGGATGCACTGGCGAATCTCGACAAGGCCTTGCGCACCTTCAGTACGGCGATCCGCGAGTTCAAGGGCGAATCCCGCCCGGTCCTCACCAATGAGGCGGTGTTCAGCCAGGAAGGACGCGCCAGCGCCACGATCGGGGCCAACGCCAGCAGCGGGCGCTACAGCTTTTTCGTTGAGCGTCTGGCCAGTACGCATCAACTGGCCCTGGAAGGGTTGACGGCTGAGGGCATCGGCACCCAGGGGGTGCTGACCCTGGAGCAGGGTGGCAAGTCCTACAGCCTCGACCTGGCCACGGTGGACCGAGATGGCGATGGCCTCAACAGCCCCGATGAGTTGCAGCAGGCGCTGACCACGACCCTTGCCGCGAGTGGCATCAGCACCGCGCTGGTCCGTGCCGATGGCAAGTTGTCCCTGATGGTCAGCGCCCGGGAAAGTGGCGCTGCCCAGGCGGTGTCGCTTTCCCTGCAGGGGGGCTCCGGAACGGCCCTGGCTTCGGCTGTGGCCGCTCCGCGTGTGCTCTCCCAGGCGCTGGATGCACAGGTCCGCCTGGGCGGTGAGGACGGCTTGTTGCTGACCCGCCCGAGCAATCACTTCGAGGATGTCGTGGAGGGGCTTTCGCTGACCTTCAGCCAGGTGCATCGGCCCGGAGAAAGCCCTTTGCAGGTCACCGTCCGCCGGGACGAAAAGGGCACCCGGGAGCGCGTCCAGGGGTTCGTCGATGCCGTCAACAGCTTGCTGGGCAGCTTCGACAGCCTGACGGCCAGTGGTGGAAACGATGGCAGTGTGCGGGGCCCACTGGCCGGCGACGCCACGGTCCGCAGCATCGAAGGGCGCATCAATGCGCTGCTGCGTAACGGCTTCGGTGGCCGGAGCCTGGTGGATTTCGGCATCAGTGCCGACCGCAACGGCAAGCTCACCCTGAACAGCACGCGACTGGAGAAGGCCTTGTCCGAGCAGCCCGACGAGCTGGACAAGCTGTTTCGCGAGCCCGGCCGGCTGGTGGACAGCCTGGAGCGCAGCCTTACGCCCTACACCGGCAGCACCGGCTTGCTGAAGAGCCGCCGCGAGGCCGTCGCCAGCAACCTGCGCCGCATGGACGGGGTTCTGGAAGGGGTGCAACGGCAGTTCGACACCCTCTATCAGCGCTACCTGCGGCAGTACTCGGCACTGGTGCAAGCCAGTTCGTCGATGCAGGGGACCGGAGGGCTGTTCGAATGAACGGATTCGACCTGGACGACAGCTACGGTGGCTACCGCACCGTGGACCTCGAAGCCCGCACGGCGGCGGCCGCGCCCTACGAACTGGTGCTGGTGCTGTTCGACGGCCTGCTGGACGAACTGGCCCGCGCACGTGGCCACATCGAGGCGCGCCAGTATCAACAGAAGGGCCAGTCCCTGGAGAAGTGCCTGAACATCCTCAACGGCCTGTCCAGCGCCCTCGACTACGAAGGCGGTGGCGAACTGGTAGAGGGGCTCGCGCGACTCTACGACTACTGCATTTACCGCCTTGCCGACGTCAGCGTGACCCTCTCTCTGGAGGGGCTGGATGAAGTGGTGTGCCTGCTCGGCGTGCTGCGTGAAGGCTGGGAGGGTGTGAATGCCGCTCGCCACTGAACACCGCCGCCTCGCCGCCCTGGCCGACCGCATGGTGCAGGTGCTCAGCATTCGTCAGTGGGACGCCCTGGCGCCCCTGGATGCGGAAATTGCCGCCTGCCTCATCAGGCTACGGCGCCTGGGCCACGCCGGAGTCGGCGACTGCCTGGTGTGCCGGCGCATGCAGCGGCTGCACCAGCAGGCACAGCGTGAATGCGCTGCCGCCCTGCGCCATCTGGAACGGCAACTGAGCCATGACCTGGACGCTGCCGAAGGGCGCCATGCCTACCTGACCAACGACTGCCAAACCGGAGCTTGAACCCATGGATATCAACCTTCTGGTGCCGCCCCCTGCGGGCGCGGCGCAACCCTCCGTCTTGCCGGCTGTTGCCCAGCCGGCCGGTGAAACTCCCGTGACCGCAGAGGTGTGGGACCCGATCCTGGCGGCGCTCGGCCCGTCCGAAGCGTCGGTGCAGCCGGCGCCGACCCTGCCTGGGGTAGAGCGCGAAGAGGATGCTGTCGAGTTCGTCGACGCTGCCTTTTTGCTGGCCCTGCTCCAGGGGCAGCGGACCCAGGGTGCAAACCTGCAGGCTCCCCCAGTACGGGCACAGGCCGCACGGGTGGACGATGCCCTGGCAGAACGCTTGTCGCTGTCGCGCCGGCGTGTCGCGGCAGCAGTGGAAGCCGCATCTGCACTGCCCGATAGGCCCGAGCAGAGAGTTGGGCTCAAGCCGGAGCCGCTCGCCATCGAGCGGGCGGATACCCCCGGACGTACGCCAGCCACTGAGACGGTGCTGCGCGAGCCGCTCCCCGAGCCGCTCCGGCTTGCGCCTCAGGTCGCAAGCCCACTCCAGGTAGCCGATGCCCAGCCGGAACGCCCACTGGAGCGCACGCTGCACCTGGCCGGACCCCAGGCGCGCTGGGGGGAGCAGATGCTCCAGGCCTTGCGTGAGAGTGTGGAGCTGCAACTTGGCCAGCGCAGCCAGAGCGCACGGCTGCGGCTGGAGCCGGCCGAACTGGGCAGCCTGGACATCGTCCTGCGCCAGGAGGGGGGGCAGCTCAGCGTGCAGATCGCCGCATCCCAGGGGGATGTCGCGCGCCTGCTGCAACAGGGCAGCGAGCGCTTGCGCATGGACCTGGCCGGCCAGCAGGGCCTGCCGGTCAGCGTCTCGGTGTTCGCCGAAGGCGGTTTCAGCCAATCCGATCGCGATCGACGTGGGCGCGACGAAGCCGCCCATGCGCTGGCGATCCACGCCAATCCCCTCGACACCCATCGCCAGGACTCCCGCCAACCCGGCCGGGACGATGTGCTGGTCACCGTCTGATTCCATGAGAGAGGTCCCATGTCCACCAATCGTTTGATCCTGCTGGTCTGCGTGCTCAACGTCCTGGCCGTTGCCGCTGGTGTCGCTGTTAACCATTGGTTGCTGCAGTCGGCCCTTGTTTCACAAAAGCCGGGCGCCGAGTCGCGCAAAGCCAACAACAAGAAGAAGGCCGAGCCCTCTGTCGAGTTCGTCTTCCTGCCGGTGGAAAAAATCATCCTCAGCCTCCCTGGACGCGACCGTGAGTACTACTTCGTGCTCGATGTGGTGCTCCAGGGCCCGGCCGGTACCGACAAGAAAAAGCTCGAGCAGGTGGTGCCGATGGTCCGCAGCTCGGTCGCTGCCAACCTATCCAGCCTGCAGGCCGACGAGCTTCGCGCGCTGGGCTTCGAGGCCCTGCGCCAACGCCTCGTGGAAGGGCTCAACGCTGATTTCGCTACGCAGAATGCAGCCAAGCCTTTCGACAACCTGCTGATCAGCAAGCTGATTGCCCAATGAGGTCGCCCCATGCATGCCACCCTTCCGCTCGATAACGACAACACCGATTTCACCGTCAGTTCGCGACGCCACTCCCCGGAAGCGGAGCAACGCTGGCTGTTGCAGTACCTGCCGCTGGTCAAGCGCATCGTTCGCCAACTCGCTCTGCAGGCCAGCCAGGTGATGGACCGCGAAGACATGGAACAGATCGGTCTGATGGGGCTGCTGGAAGGGCTGCGCCGCTACGGCGAACCCGATGCCCAGTTCCCCCGGTTTGCCGCCCTGCGTATCCGTGGCGCGATCCTCGATGAGCTGCGGCGCCTGGACTGGCGTCCGCGCCAACTGCGGCAGCAGACCCACCGGATACGGGACACCATCCGCGCCCTGGCCCGGCAGTTGGGGCGGGTGCCCCGTGAGGCAGAGATCCTCGCTGCCACCGGAATGGACATCTCCGCCTACCAGGAACACCTGCGGGCGGAGTGCGGCGAGGCCATCGAGAGCCTGGACGTGTTGCTGCAGGAGCAGCACCTGCAATTCGCCGGCGAGACGCCGGGGCCGGAGGCGCGCGTGCTGCAGGAGCGCCTGCTGACTCAGGCGCTGGCCCAACTCAGCGAGCGTGAGCGCCTGGTGCTGACCCTCTACTACCAGCAGGACCTGAGCCTGAAGGAAATCGCCCTGGTGCTGGAGGTCACGGATGCCCGTGTCTGCCAGCTCGTCAAGCAGGCACTCGGCCGTGCCTGCCAATTCCTCACTGAAGCGGCCTAGGTCACGACCATGCAGAAAGTAATCGGAAGTCTGATCATCGTGGCCTGTGTGCTGGGGGGCTATGCCATGGCCCATGGCGACATGCGTACCCTCTGGCAGCCGGCGGAGATGGTGATCATTCTCGGCGCTGCGCTGGGTGCGCTGATCGTCGCCAACCCCAAGGAGGTGTTGGTGGAGATGGTCTCCCAGTTGAAAACGGTGTTTGTCCAGGGCGCGCGGGGCGAGGAGTTCCAGCGCCAACTGCTGATGCTGCTCTACGAACTGCTGGAGATGGTGGATGCCGGCGGCCTGAAGGTGCTCGACGAGCACATCGAGGACCCGGAGCAAAGTGAGCTGTTCGCCCGCTACCCACTGATCCTGCGGGAGGAGCACCTGATGTTCTTCATCGCTGACAACTTCCGCCTGATGGCCATGGGCAAGATCAGCGCCCATGAGCTGGAGGGCTTCCTGGAGCAGGAGCTGGAGGCGATGGAGCACGCACTGCTGCAGCCTTCCAAGTCGCTGCACAAGGTGGGGGAGGCGATGCCGGGCTTCGGCATCCTCGCGGCGATCATGGGGATCATCATCACCATGGGCAGCATCGGCGGCTCGGTGGCCGATATCGGCAACCACGTTGCCGCCGCCCTGGTGGGCACCTTCCTCGGCATCTTCTTCTGCTACTGCCTGATGGACCCGCTGAGCAATGCCATGGGCCAGCGGGTGAAGACCGAACTGTCGGCGTTGGAATGCGTGCGCACCACCCTGGTCGCTCATGTGGCCGGCAAGCCCACGCTGTTGGCGGTGGACGCCGGGCGCAAGCTCATCGAGCAGGACGTGAAGCCGCCGTTCAAGCAACTGGAGACCTGGGTCAACCAGTATGAAGAGGAGCGCAATCAAGCATGAGCCGCAATGCCAAGAAGGCCGACGGCCATGAGGTGATCATCAAGCGCAAGGGCAAGAAGGGGCGCCACGACGAGCACAGTGGTGCCTGGAAGGTGGCCTTTGCGGACTTCACCCTGGCGATGATGGCGTTGTTCATGGTGCTGTGGATCGTTCAGCCTCAGGCCCGCTCGCAGAGCCCCAGTGCAGGCGACCTGATGCTCAACCCCATCATTGACGGCGGTGTCGGCGTGTTCGATGGCACCAGCCGGCTGCCGCTGGACCTGGAGGGGCGCCCAGCGTCCCAGGCACCTCGCCGCGAGACGGCGGACAAGCCCGAACAAGCACCCGCCCGCAAGGCTGAGGCAACGCCGGTCGAACGCACCGCCGAGCGCGACCACAAGGAGCCCGGGGACGCTCCGCAGTTGTTCCGAACGGTCGAAGATCTGGAGCGCCTGGCGCAGGTGATCCGCGATATGGCCAGCCAGGTGGGCGCCCTGGCGAACATCGAGGTGGAGGTGGTGCCCCAGGGGCTTCGCATCGTCATCCATGACGATCAGCAGCGCGCGATGTTCGCTCGGGGCAGCGCGCGCCTGGAGCCTCACTTCCTCGATCTCCTGACTGCCCTGGCGAAGGTTCTGGTGGGGGTGGAGAATCGCGTGATCATCAGCGGCCACACCGATGCCGTGCCCTATCGGCAGCCCGGTTATGACAATTGGCACCTGTCAGGAGACCGCGCCCTCCAGGCGCGCAATGCGCTCATGGCCGGCGGGCTGCCCGTGCAGCGCCTGCTGCAGGTTTCGGCCCAGGCCGATGTGATGCCGGTACGCCCGGAGGACCCAGAGGATGGCGCCAATCGTCGTATCGAAGTCCTGCTGCTGACCGAGCACGCCGAGCGGTTGTACCGGGAACTTTTCGGGGACGGCTACGCACAGGCGCGCATGAGTGCCGAGGGGGTGCGCTTTCAGGGGCCGGCCAACCCCTGAGCGGAGGAGGCGACTGCCGGCGGTGATGGCTGGCCCGGGAAGGGGCAGATCACTCGGTGGGTCTCGATACCGTAGTAGCACCCTGCGACCGGCATGACGTGCACCCGGGCGCCCGGCTGGGTGTGGCGCAGCAGGGTGTAGGCCAACTGGCCGTCCACCGCATGGGGGTCGCCGGCTACCCCGCCATGCTCCACCTGCACCTCGATTTCCCCCAACAGGCCTACCTCCACACGCCCGGCGACCACCAGGACGCCGGTGTCGTCCTGCTTGATCGTCGAATAGAAGCGACCGTCGTGCAGCATCGAGGTGTGGGCGATGGGCAGCACCCGACCATCGGCCAGCACGGCTTCGCCCTGGACCTTGTAGCAGGCCGTGCCAGGCAGTACGGGCTGACGCTGCCAGGCGGCCATTCCCGCTGCTGCGAGCAGGCTCAGCGCCAGCAGGGGCAGGGCCTGGCGCAGCGTGCGGTCAGCGTGCCGGATCATTCAAGGCACCTCCGCCACTGCACATCGGCAACCTGCCCGACCTGATCCTCATGGATCATCAGCCAGTTCGCCCTGCCGTCGGGTTGCAGGCAGATCACCTCATAGAAGTGCGAGCTGCTGTACATCAGCAGTTCGGCCGGGCGGGTCGCCACGCGTTCGAGCTGGCTGCGCAAGAGCAGGGCGTTGCGTTTGAGCTCGGCCATCTGACGCGGGCTGCCCTCCACCAGCAGGAGGTTCAACTGACCCAGGCGCAGCTTCTCCGTGACCATCTTGCGTTGCTCGTGCGGCTTATAGACCTGTACCGCACCGACCAATGTCAGTCCCAGCACGCTCGC
Organism: Pseudomonas sp. 1D4; assembly: GCF_001728925.1. Taxonomy (NCBI): domain Bacteria; kingdom Pseudomonadati; phylum Pseudomonadota; class Gammaproteobacteria; order Pseudomonadales; family Pseudomonadaceae; genus Pseudomonas; species Pseudomonas sp. 1D4. The sequence continues at coordinate 18,988 of NZ_LXJQ01000039.1, read as the reverse complement.
TCCCACTGCCAGACTCAATCGCTGCTTCCAGCCTCCGGCGACAGGCCGGCCGAATCTCCTGGAGGGGGATGGGTCAGGCAGGGAGGGCGCGGGGTCTTCCAGGGGGGGCGTGATCAGCGCCGTCGAGACGGCCGCGGGTACGCCGGGCTCCTCAGAGGGTGTCGTATCGGCGTCGTGCACGATCTGCAGCAGGTAGCCGGGGTTGAACATGTAGCCCCGGCGGGGCAGCGTCTGGATGATCTCGCGCTGCCGTTCGTCATGCAGCAGCTGGCGCAGGGTGTAGATCTGCTGGTTGAGACTGCCCTGGCTCACCACACGGTCATGCCAGGCGTATTGCAGCAGTTCGTCGCGGGATACCACTTCACCAGGGGATTGCAGTAAGCGTTCCAGCACGCGACTTCCGGAAAAGCCCAGCTCGATCCGTTCCTCCTGGTCGGCCTGGATCAGCGAGAGCTGAAAGCGCAGCGGCTGGAAGCAAATCTGGCAGTCTTTACGACCTGTTCGTAAGTAGATGCAAGGCATAGGTTCTCCACTCATTTTTATTGTTCTATCCATGGGTAGGTAGAATCTGACATCTCGGTCGGAACTGCTCAGGATTGCCGCGATGAGGGTGGAATTATTGACTGTTTGATCAGGTATTTGTGATGCGGGATTATTCCCCGTGGTTGTGGAAATTTCTTATTGATCGGTAGGAATTGAAATTTAGTTCCACGTATAGAGGAAAGTGATGACCAGCCCAGGCGTTTATTGCTCATTGCCTGGCTGATCTGTTGCTGGGCGAGGGGGCAGGGGAGCCCAGCCCTGGGAGGTGTGAAGCGCGTTGGCAGGCCGTTGAACGAACGTGGATGAGGCAGCCGATACAAGGTGAAGACGGCCGGTGTATCGCAGTTCATGTGGAGTGGGTAAGCATTTTTGAGCGCGCGTTCAGCGCCGCTGCAGCCACGTAACGGGTTCTTCATAAACCAGTTGGGTGGTGGTTTTGGGGGCAGTGCCGTACCCCGGGCAGGTGCTTACGAATGCTTGGAAATAAGGCGTGTTCAGTTTGCTTTGTATGTTGTAGGTTTTTTCTATTTATAAGCAGATTTGCAGGAAAGTCTGTTGGTTCGACTCTAGTTATCGCCTCGATCTCCGCCTGCGCAGTAGGAGGGGCGTGAGCTCTGCCTGGTTTGGCGAGCGGTCGGCAGAGCCAGCCCAAAAAAAAGACGCCCCGGTTTCCCGGGGCGTAAAGAGAGGCCTTGCTGTACGACGCAGGCCGCAAGGGTAGGGGCGGGATCAGCCGAGGAGCGACATGATCATGGTCGGCATCTGGCCAGCCTGCTTGAGCATGGCGATACCCGACTGCAGGAGCATGTTGTTCTTGGCGGAGTTGGCGCTCTCGAGCGCGATGTCGGCGTCGAGGATGCGGCCACGGGCCAGGTCGGTGTTGTCCTTCATGTTGCCGAGGTTGTTGGCGGTGTGGTTCAGGCGGTTGATGTTGGCACCGAAGTTGGCACGCATGCTGCCGATGCTGTCCAGGGTGCTGTCCAGTGCAGTGATGCTAGCTTTGGAATTGGTGTTGTCGTCCAGCTTGAGTGCTTTCAGATCTTCAGTCAGGGTTTTTTTCAGAGCGGCCATTTCAGCACTGACGTCGACGGTCAGGTTTTCAGCAGCAGTGGCACCGATCTGGAAGTTGACCGCCTTGGAGAACTTGCCACTGTCGGTGAAGAGCTTGTCACCCGCGTAGGTGGTGTTGCTGAAGATGTTCTCCACTTCCTTGCTCAACTGGTCGAACTCGGCCTGGATGGAAGTGCGGTCCTTGCTGCTGTTGGTGTCGTTCGCCGACTGGGTGGCCAGGTCCTTCATGCGCTGGACGATGTCGGTGATCTCGTTGAAGGCGCCTTCGGCGGTCTGCAGCAGGGACGTGGCGTCCCCGGTATTGCGGATGGCGACACCCATGCCACGGGTCTGGGCATTCAGGCGGGTGGCGATCTGCAGGCCCGCAGCGTCGTCGGCAGCGGAGTTGATGCGCAGGCCCGTACCCAGGCGTTGCTGATTGATCGACAGGCTCTTGTTGGTGCGGTTCAGGCTGGTCTGCGAGACCAGGGCGGAGTAGTTGGTGTGGATGGAAAGGGCCATGAGAACTTCCTCTGCAAGTTTCGTAATGGGCCGGCTGAACTGCCTGCCTGGAAACACAAAGCGACCGCGCTCGGACACGTCTTAAACCCTTTCCAGAGCTCATGCTTCAGCCGAGGGTGCCGACCACCTTGAGCCCCACCCGCTCGGGAATCTCGTTCTGCGAGAGCACGTGCAGACCCGGGCTGAACACCCGTGCGTAGCGCGCCAGCAACGGACGCAGCTGCGGCATCACAGTGAGGATGGGCGGGTGTCCCTCACGGCGCAGGCGCTCCTTCACCGCCGGCATGGCGCCCTGCAGCTGGTTGAGCAGGGCCGGCTCCACCGGGATGGCATCCAGGCTCACCGGGCCGGACTGCTGCGCCAGGCTCAGGGCCCCGAGCAGGGTGTTCTCCAGCGCCGGGTCCAGCAGGAAGACCCCCAGCTCGCTGCGCTCACCGGCGATCTGCGACACGATGGTGCGGCGCAGGGCGTAGCGAACATCAGCGGCCAGCAGCAGGGGGTCCTTGGTGGTTTCGCAGCCCTCCAGCAACGCCGTAGCCAGGGTGGCCATGTCGCGCAAGGGCACCTCGTCCTGCAGCAGGTGGCGACAGGCCCGGTGGATGGGGCCAAGGCCTAGCTGGGCGCGCAGGGCTTCGGCCAGCTTGGGCGCCTCCAGGGCCAGGCGTTGCAGCAACTGCTCGACGTCATCGAGGCGCAGCAGGTCCGGCAGGTGCTGACGGATGACCTTGTTCAGGTGCGTGGCGATCACGCTGGCGCAGTCGATCACCTGGTAACCCAGGTTCAGGGCCCGTGATTTGTCCGTGGGTTCGATCCACACCACATGCATGCGATAGGCCGGATCGGTGGCGAGAATGCCGTCGATCTCGCCGTACAGCTCGGGGGAGGGGATGGCCATCAGCCGGTCGGCGTGGATCTCGGCGGACTCGATCGTCTGGCCGTTGATCTGGATGCTGTACTGCGCGGCCTTCAGGCGGAGGTTGTCGCGGATGCGGACCTCTGGCAGGAGGAAGCCCAGGTGTTCCGACAGCGCCTGGCGCACGCCACGGACCCGCTGCGGCAGGGGGGCGCCACCGGCTTCGTTGACCAGCCCCACCAGCTTGTAGCCCAGCGACAGGCCCAGGCGCTCGACCACCGGCAGGTCGTTCCAGCCCAGCGGGTTGTCGTGCGGGCTGTCCATTGCCAGTGCCAGGGCCTCGGTGCGCTCCAGGGTCTGGGCTTCCCGGGGTGGGGCGTTGCGCGCCGCGCGCCAGGCCACGAAGCCGACCAGCGCGGCAAAGGCCAGGAACGCCATGTGCGGCATCCCCGGCACCAGCGCCAGCACCACCAGAATGCCGGCCACGGTGGCCAGCAACGAGGGCGAGGCCAGCAGCTGGCGCTGCACCAGGGCGGTCATGTCGGCCGACTCGTTGACCCGCGTGACGATGAGCGCCGCCGCCGTGGACAGCAGCAGCGCCGGGATCTGGGCCACCAGGCCATCGCCGATGGTCAGCAGGGCGTACTGGCGGAAGGCGTCGCCGCCGCTCATGCCGTGCACCAGCATGCCGATGGCGGTACCGCCGAAGAGGTTGATCAGCAGGATCAGGATGCCGGCGATGGCATCGCCCCGGACGAATTTCGAGGCACCGTCCATGGCGCCGTAGAAGTCCGCTTCCTTGGCCACCTCACGGCGCCGCTCGCGGGCCTGTTCCTGGTTCAGCAGCCCGGCGTTGAGGTCGGCGTCGATGGCCATCTGCTTGCCTGGCAGGGCGTCGAGGGTGAAGCGCGCGGTGACCTCGGAGATGCGCTCGCCACCCTTGGTGACCACCATGAAGTTGATGATCATCAGGATCACGAACACCACCAGGCCGACGATGAAGTTGCCGCCGATCACCACCTCGCCGAAAGCCTCGATCACCTTGCCCGCCGCGCCGCTGCCGGTGTGGCCGTCGAGCAGCACCACCCGAGTGGAGGCCACGTTCAGCGAAAGGCGCAGCAGCGTGGTGACCAGGATCACCGTTGGCAGCAGCGAGAAGTCCAGTGGGCGCTGGGCCGAGACGCTGACCAGCAGCACCAGGATCGCCAGGCCGATGTTGAAGGTGAACAGCGCGTCCAGCAGCAGCGGTGGCAGCGGCAGGATGATCATCGCCAGTACGCTGAGGATCACCAGCGGGATACCGATCCGCCCGCTGCGCAGGCTGTCCAGGAGTTGGGGGAGGGTGGGCATGGGTCAGCCTCGTTTCAGCAAGTCATCGGGAATCGTGAAGTGGTGCGGCGGCGAGGGCCGGGTCTGGCGGCCCTGGCGCCAGGCGCGCAGTTGCAGGATGTAGTGCAGCACCTGGGCCACCGCGCCATAGAGCGGGGCGGGTATCTGCTGATTGACCTGGGTGGTGAAGTAGATCGCCCTGGCCAGTGGGGGGGCTTCCAGCACTTCCAGGCCGCGGGCTGTGGCCAGTTGGCGGATGTACAGTGCCGTCTCGTCGACACCCCGGGCGATTACATAGGGAGCCTGCGCCCGCGTCGGGTCGTAGCGCAGGGCCACGGCGTAGTGTTCGGGGTTGACGATGACCACGTCGGCGTCGCCGATCACCCGGGTGATCTGTCGTTGGGCCATCTGGCGTTGCAGTTGGCGCACGCGGCTTTTCACCTCGGGGCGCCCCTCCTGCTGTTTATGCTCCTCCTTGCGTTCCTGGCGGGTCATGCGCTGCTTGCGCAGGAAGAAAAAGCGCTGCAGTGGCACGTCCAGTGCCGCGAACACCACGAACACGGTTACCAGTGCCAGTGCCGTATCGCCCATCAGGCGCAGGGCCCCGGTGATCGCCGTCAGCGTGTCGCCGCGCTGCAATGCCAGCACCTCCGGCAGGCGCAGGGCGAAGGTGAACCACGCCACTGCGGCCAGCACCGCCATCTTCAGCAGCGACTTCAGCAACTCCGTCCAGTTCTGCCAGGCCACCAGCCGGCCGAGCCCCTTGATCGGGTTGAGCCGCGACCCCTGGGGCTGCACGTTGCGCCAGGCGAACATCCAGCCGCCGGCCAGCAGCGACAGGGGCACCACCAGCAGCGGCACCACCAGCAGCGGCAGCAGCACGCCGGCCAGGGCCGCGATGGCGCGTCCGGCCAGGGCTTCGAGGTCGTCGTTGCCCTGCTGGCCCGGCGGCGGCAACTGGTGCACCTCGCGGAACAGGTGTTCCAGACCGTCGAGCATGACCGGCACGGTGGCCCGCAGCGCCAGCATCGCCACCAGCAGCGTGGCACCGGTGGCCAGGTCGCGTGAGCGTGCCACCTGGCCTTCGCGGCGGGACTTGCGCAGCTTGTGTTCGGTGGCTTCCTCGGTACGGTCCTGGGCGCTGGACTCAGCCATTGCGGGCCTCCTGCAGCAGGTTGCCGAGGCTGTCGAGGGTTTGCCGGGTCAGCTCCAGGTAATTGCCCGGCAGGTTCGCCAGGGTCAGCGACAGGCACGCCAGGCCCAGCACCACGGCGGCCGGAAAGCCCAGGGAGAACAGATTGAGCGCGGGGGAGATGCGGTTGAGCAGGCCGAAGCCGAACTGCACCAGGCTCATGCACACCACCATCGGCAGGGCGATCAGCAGCGCCGCAGCGAACATCCAGCCCAGGCCACTCAGCAGCGCATCCATGCCGGCATAGTTCAGGCCGCTGCCTACCGGCCAATAGAGGAAGCTCTTGTACAGCACGCTGACCACCAGCAGGTGCCCGTCGATGGCCAGGAACAGCAGCATCAGCAGGATGAAGTAGAGCTGGTAGATCGCCGAACTGGACGACACGCCATTCACCGGGTCGTTGTAGACCGCCATGCTCAGCCCCAGCAGGGTCGAGACCAGGTCGCCCACCAGGCTGAAGACGGCGAACACCAGTTGCAGGCTGAGCCCCAGCAGCACACCCACGGCGATCTGCTCCAGGGCGGCCAGCACGCCCGCTGCCGACAGCGGCGCCAGCTCTGGCGACACGGGCAGGATGCCGCCCAGGGCGGCGGTGAGCACCAGCGCCAGCAGCACCCGGGCGCGTATGCCGAGGGCACGGTGGCCGAAGCCGGGAGCCGTGGCGAACAGTGCCAGGGTCCGGCACAGGGGCCACCAGTAGCGGGCCAGGCTTTCCAGGGCCGTGGTGGCTTGCAGCAGGGGATCGCCGGCCATGCTCAGCCCACCAGCCGCGCGGCCTGGCGGAAGGACTCGATGAACAGGTCGCCCAGCCGGGTGAGAATCCAGTGCCCGGCCAGAACCAGCATCCCCAGGGTGATCAGCAGGCGTGGCAGGAAGCTGAGCATCTGTTCGTTGATCTGGGTTGCGGCCTGGAAGATGGCCACCACCAGCCCGCCCAGCAGGCTGGGCACCACCAGTACGCAGACGATCAGGGCGATGGCTTCCACGGCGTGGGCGATGATGGCGACGGCGGTATCGGGGGTCAGCATGATGGTCTCCTCATCCGTCAGTAGGGCTGCACGCTGCCGGCGAGCGTGCCCACCGTCAGCGCCCAGCCATCCACCAGCACGAACACCATCAGCTTGAATGGCAGCGAGACCATCATCGGCGACAGCATCATCATGCCCATCGCCATCAACACGCTGGCCACCACCAGGTCGATCACCAGGAACGGCACGAAGAGCATGAAGCCGAGCTGGAAGGCGGTCTTCAGCTCGCTGAGCACGAAGGCGGGCAGCAGCAACATGAAGTCCACGTCTTCGCGGCGTTCGGGCAGGGTCTCCCCGGCCAGTCCGGCGATGGCTTCGAGTGAGGTGTGGTGGGTCTGCGCCAGCATGAAGCGGCCGAGGATGTCGCGCCCCTTGCCGAGCCCTTCCTGCAGGGTCACCCGGTCCTCTTCGAAGGGCAGGTAGACCTCGTTGTGCAAGGCCTGCCACACCGGCCGCATCACCAGCAGCGTGAGCACCAGGGCGATGCCCACCAGCACGTTGTTCGGTGGGCTCTGCTGCAGGCCCATGGCCTGGCGCAGGATGGACAGCACGATGATGAAACGGGTGAAACAGGTCATCAGCATCAGCATGGCTGGCAGCAGGCCGAGCAGGCTCATGAGGATCAGCACTTGCAGCTTGACGCTGAAGTCCTGCCCGCTGGCGGTGTCTTCCAGGTGAAACAGGGTCAGCTCGCCACCCGCTGCACCGGCCAGGCCCGGGCTCATCGCCAGCGAGGCGATGAGCATGCGCAGCCCGCCGTTCATGTGACGAGCCCCTTGAGGGGGTCACCGGCCAGTTCGAGGATGCGCAGGCCATAGTTGCCGTTCATCACCACCACTTCGGCCTTGGCGAACAGCGCGCCGTTGACCTTCACGTCCAGTGGCTCGCCGGCGAGCTTGTCGAGGACGATCACGCTGCTGGCATCCACGTCCAGCAGGTCGTTGAGTGCCACCTCCACCGAGGCCACTTCGAGGGTGACATTGACCGGAATCTTGCCGAAGAAGCGCAGGTCCGGCGCGGTGGCAGCGGCGGTCACCGGAGCCACGTCATCGAGCGGGCCCAGGCCCAGGGAGTCGGCGCCCAGCAGGGAGCCGTCATCGTTGTCGAGCTGTGTGTCGTTCATACGGTTTTCTCGCTTTCCAGGAAGGTGAGGAAGAGGGTGCCCTGGTCGTCGAACAGAGCACCGTGGAACAGCTTCTGGCGGTTGATGCACACCTCGACCCGCTCTTCCATGCGGATCAGCAGCAGGTCGCCAACCTTCAGTCCCAGCACGTCGGCCAGAGACAGGCGGGCCCGTGCCAGCACGCAGTCCAGGCGTACCGGCAGGCGCTGGATCGCTCGTGCCGGGTTGCCCAGTTGGCGCGGTGCGGCGGGCGCAGAGACGCGACGGATCAACTCGTCCGTCCAGGCTGCGTCCAGGTAGATCCGCAGGTCGCCGGTGCGCTCACTGAGGTGGCTGATGTAGCGCAGGGTGATGGCGTATTCCCAATGCACCTCGGCGTAGCTGTCGTGCTGGCGCTCCAGTGGTCCGGGGACGTCGCCGGCCAGCAGGGCCTGACCAAGGCGCGAGAGCACATGGTCGCCGAGGCGCTCGCGCATGCGCGCCTCCGAACTGCTTTCCGGCGGCAGTTCCTGGTTGGCCGGCAGCGCGCCGCCGTAGTAGCTCTCCAGCACCTCCCCCAGCAGGCTGCGGTCGATGCCGAAGCCCAGGTTGCCGATGGGGCTCTGGTAGATGCACTCGGGAGGGGTCTCGATCGCCTCGTCCACCTGCACGTCCTGCAGTTCGATGCTCAGGCGGTAGTGGCCGAGGAAGTAATCGCTGACCAGCCGCGGATAGCGGAAGGCGGTATCGCGCACATACCCCGGGATGCGGTGGTAATGCCGCCCCAGCTTCTGCGGCTGCAGGGTCGTGACCTGCTCGGCAGGCACAGCGTTATGGATTTTCGGGCTTGTGTTCATGGCTATCCTTCTGAGGCCGTTCGGGTGCCAGGTCCTTCAGTAAGCCTGGCAGTGCGTTGTCGGTCCTTTCCCAGCGGATGCCCTGATCGCGTGCCCATTCGCTTAATGAAGTGGGTCATTGCGATGGGGAAGACTCCTGCATCCGCGTGCGATTCGGATACTAGGAGTTGGCGAAGTTGGCTTTAAATCAATTGATCTCAAAAACCCCGCGCTGATGAATTCTTCGTATGACTGATAGGAAATAAGCCCATTTGTGTGCGGACTTTTCTGAGGCAGTGCTAGCGTCGTTTTCAGGCCAGCGAACCGACGCCTTCTGCGTCTTCCCGAGCCCTCCGATTCATCACCACGTTAACAATCTGGCGAACACGCCCAGGGCCGAACGGACCCCTGGGGGGCGGGGACGACGTTGTCCCGAAGTTTCGCGACAGGACGTTTCGAATGGGGGTTACCACCGTGAACATGTTGAGCACTTTCCCTCTCACCGGGCATGACCCGCTTCGAGGTCTGGACCGGCCAGGGGGCTCGCCCTGGCGCCAGGCCCTGGTGATCGGCATGCCTTGGAGCGAACACCATGCACCGTTGCTGGAGGCCCTTTGCCTGGGCGGCTGCGAGGCGCGCACGGTCACTGACCTGGCCCAGGCTCGCGATGACCTGCGTGACGGTGGGCTGGCCTTCCTGTTGCTGGGCGATCTGCCCGTCGAGCAGACCTGCCAACTGGCATCCGAGCTGCTGCGCAACCCTGGCCTGACACTGGTGCCGGTGGTGGGCTATGCCGACCAGGAGCGTGCCGCTGCGCTGTTGGAGCTGGGATGCACCGACTACCTGCTGGCGCCTTTCGGCGACGGTCAGGTTGAGGCCCTGCTGTACCGCCTGGCCCGCGCCGCCCGCGCCGATGAGGGCTTCGTCACCCGTTCGCGCAGCGGCCGCCGTCTGCTGGCCCTTGCCCAGCGCATGGCGCCCTCGCGTACGCCGGTGCTGATCACCGGTGAAACCGGCACCGGCAAGGAGTTGATGGCGCGCTACGTACACCGCTTCTCCGCGACCGCGGATGCACCCTTCATAGCCGTCAACTGCGCGGCGATTCCCGAGTCGATGCTCGAGTCCATCCTCTTCGGCCATGAGCGAGGCGCCTTCACCGGAGCCGTCAGTGCCCAGCCCGGCAAGTTCGAACAGGCCAACGGCGGCACGCTGCTGCTGGATGAGGTGGGCGAGTTGCCCCTGGCTCTGCAGGCCAAGCTGCTGCGCGTGCTGCAGGAGCAGCGGGTGGAGCGCCTGGGCGGGCGCCGCGAAATCGAACTGGACGTGCGCATCATCGCGGCCACCAACCGCGACCTGCAGGCCGAGGTCGTCGCCGGGCGGTTTCGTGCCGACCTGATGTTCCGCCTGGACGTGCTCGCCCTGCACATCCCGCCCCTGCGCGAGCGTCCCGAAGACGTGTTGCCGCTGGCCCAGGCGCTGCTGGCCAAGCATGCCCCCCAGGATGTCGGGCGCGAACTGCTCACCGCCGAGGCGTGCCGCCTGCTGCTGCAGCACGACTGGCCGGGCAACGTCCGCGAGCTGGAGAACTGCCTGCAGCGTGCGCTGGTGCTGCGCAACGGTCTGTACATCCAGCCTGGAGACCTGCGCCTGCAGAGTGCCCAGCCGAAGCCCCGCGAGGCGTTTCAAGGCCTTGGCCTGGTCGAGGGCGGACGTGCCGCGTTGCGGGCCAGCGCCAAGCTTGCCGAGTACCAGCACGTGATCGACACCATCCGCCGCTGTGGCGGCCACAAGAGCAAGGCAGCCGCCAGCCTGGGCATGACACCGCGGGCTCTGCGCTATCGCCTCAGTGCCATGCGCCAGCAAGGCGTGCTGCTCTGAACGGGAGGAAAGACCATGAACAGTATCGCCAGCGTCCAGCAGCAGTTGCTGGACATCCATCGCACTCTGGTAGAGGCCAGCCAGGGCAGCGTCCTGCCAGCAACCTCGTCTGCAGGTGCGCCGCCTGCCGGGCCGGGCGACAGCTTCATCGCCGCCCTGCGGGCGGTGGATGCCCAGCAGCATGCTTCCAGCCGGGCCATGGCCGACGTGGACAGTGGCCGCAGCACCGATCTGGTGGGCGCCATGTTGCAGAGCCAGCGGGCCAGCGTGTCCTTCAGCGCGTTGCTGCAGGTGCGCAACAAACTGGCCACTGCCTTCGACGACATCATCCGCATGCCGGTGTGATCCGGAACTGGGAGTTCTAGCGTGCTCGATAACATTCGCGACAGGTTGCCTGCTGGCGGCCTGCGACTCGATCCCCGCCTGGGCCTGGCCGGGCTGGCTGCCATAGCCGCCCTGCTGGCGGGGCTGGTGGTCTATTGGTTGTGGCGCGACAGCGTCGGCTTCCGGGCGTTGTACGGGGCCAATGAGGCCTTTCCGGCGGCCGAGGTGCTGCAGGTGCTCGACGGCGAGGGCGTGGACTACCGCCTGCATCCGCAAACCGGCCAGGTGCTGGTGCGCGAGGCCGACCTGGCGGCGACCCGCCTGCTGCTCTCGGCCAAGGGCGTGCGGGTGGCGGTGCCCCCCGGCTACGAACTGTTCGACCGGGAGGAGCCTCTGGGCAGCAGCCAGTTCGTCCAGGATGTGCGCCTGCGCCGCAGCCTGGAGGGCGAACTGGCCCGCACCATCGCCGCGCTCAAGGGCGTCGATCAGGTGCGTGTGCACCTGGCCCAGGAGCCCAATCATTCCTTCGTCATCAGTCGCCGCGAGCCTGCCAAGGCCTCGGTGATGCTGCGCATGGCCGCCGGCCAGCGCCTGGCGCCCGAGCAGGTGGCGGCCATCGTCAACCTGGTGGCGGCCAGCGTGCCGCAGTTGGCCCCGGAGGCGGTCAGCGTGGTGGACCAGAATGGCGTGCTGTTGTCGGGTCAGCTCATGGGCAACGGTGCCCTGCAGGACAGCCAGGTGGTGGAAAGCTACCGCCAGCAGGCGCTGGCCAACCTCGACGCGGTGCTGGCCCCGGTACTCGGCAGCGGGAACTTCCGGGTCAGCGTCAGTCCGGACTTCGACTTCAGCCAGAAGGAGGAGACCATCCAGACCTACGGTGATACGCCGCGCCTGCGCAACGAGGTGGTGCGCAGCGAGAACAGCCTCGACCAACTGGCCCTCGGTGTGCCGGGCTCTCTGAGCAACCGGCCGCCTCCGGCCAATCCGGCTCCTGCACCGGGTGCCGGGCAGGCAGCGGCACCGGGGGGCAACACGCCCCAAGGGGACAACCCGGCCTCCACCAGCACCCGCAACGAAAGTACGCGCCAGAACGAGCTGGACCAGCACATCACCCATGTTCGCCATCCATCGTTCCGGCTGCGGCGGCAAAGCGTGGCGGTGGTGCTCAACGCCGCTGCCGCGCCGGACGGTGGCTGGAGCGATAAGGCTCGCCAGGATCTGGAAGCCACGCTGCGGGGGGCCGTGGGCTTCGATGCCGAGCGAGGTGACCAACTGATCCTCAGCGTCATGCCCTTCGTGGCCCTGGACGCGCCCGACGAGCCGGAGCTGGCCTGGTGGGAGAGCCCGCAACTCTACGAATACGCCCGCTTCGGCGTGGTCGTGGTGCTCGCTCTGCTGCTGCTGTTCATGGTGTTGCGTCCCGCTCTGGCCGGGCTGCGCCGACGCCAGGAGGCAGGGCTGCCAGCGTTGCCTCAGGGCACGCAGTCGGCCGATCAGGGGGTGTTGCCGGGCCGGGGTACGGGCTTGCGCGGCGAGGTGTTCGGCGAAGCCAACCCCTTGGCCGAGATCCGTCTGCCCGCCCCTGGCTCGGGGCTGGAAATGCAGGTCGAACACCTGCAGTTGTTGGCCCGGAACGATCCGGAACGGGTTTCTGAAGTCATCAAGCATTGGATAGGTCGTCATGAACGAGACAACGACTCCGCCTGAAGCAGGCTCGGCTCAGGCGGTCAGCAAGCGCGCTTCGCAGGGGCGCTCCATGAGTTCCCTGGAGCAGGCGGCGATCCTTCTGCTGAGCATGGGCGACGACATGTCGGCCAGCGTGCTGCGCCAGTTCGGCCGGGAGGAGATCGTTTCCCTCAGCCAGGCCATGGCGCGGCTCTCCAACGTCAAGCAACCCATGGTGTCGGAAGTGATCGGGCGCTTCTTCGACGACTACCGCGAGCAGAGCAGCATCAAGGGGGCTTCCCGTCACTACCTTGCCGGCATGCTCGGCAAGGCCCTGGGCGGTGACATCACCCGCAGCTTGCTGGACAGCATCTACGGCGAGGAGATCCGCGCCAAGATGGCCCGCCTGGAGTGGCTCGACCCGCGCCAGTTCGCCGCGCTCATCGCCAAGGAACATGCGCAGATGCAGGCGGTGTTCCTGGCATTCCTGCCGCCGTCCATGGCCACCGATGTGCTGGAGTCGATGCCGGCCGAGCGCCAGGACGACCTGCTGCTGCGCATCGCCAACCTCACCGAGATCAACGCTGATGTGATCGCCGAGCTGGAAGCACTGATCGAGCGCAGCCTGGCCGTGCTCGGCACCCAGGGTTCCCAGGTGCGCGGGGTCAAGCAGGCCGCCGACATCATGAACCGCTACAAGGGCGACCGCGGGCAGATGTTCGAGCTGCTGCGGGCCCGCAGCGAGTCACTGGTGACGCGCATCGAAGACGAGATGTACGACTTCTTCATCCTCTCCCGGCAGAGTTCGACGGTGTTGCAGACGCTGATCGAGAGCATTCCCCTGGAGGATTGGGTGGTGGCGCTCAAGGGTGCCGAGCCGGAGCTGGTCAAGGCCGTGCAGGGCGCCTTGCCCAAGCGCCAGGCCCAGCAGATGGAATCCATCAGCCGGCGACAGGGGCCTGTGCCGCTGAGCCGGGTGGAGCAGGTGCGCAAGGAAATCATGGGCGTGGTACGCGAGATGGCGGCTGCCGGTGAGTTGCAGATCCAGCTGTTCCGCGAAGAAACCGTGGAGTGAATGACCAATGAGCAGCCGAGTCATCAAGGGAGACAGTGGGGAGTGGCGAGCCTATCGCTTTCCCCCGCGCAGTCGTCTGGCCGGGGTCATTGGCGAAGGTCCGCTCGTTTCGAGCGGTCAGGCGGGGGTGTCCAGGGGATACCAGGGCGCTGTTGAGCGGGGCTACCAGGAAGGGCGGGAGCAGGGGCGGGCCGCTGGCCATGCCGAAGGCCTGGCCCAGGGCCTGGAAGAGGGACTGCAACAGGCCCAGGCGGACATCCGTGCCGCTGCCGAGCGGCGCTTCGAAGAAGCCAGTGCGCCTCTCGGGCGCCTGATCGAAGCGTTCCGCACGCTCAACCGCGACCTGGAGCGCCGGCGCCGGGAAGAGCTGCTGGAGCTGGTGCGCAAGGTGGCTCAGCAGGTGATCCGCTGCGAGCTGACCCTGAGCCCGATGCAGTTGTTGGGCCTGGCTGACGAAGCCCTGGCCGGGTTGCCAGGGGAGCCGGGCGACGTGGAACTGCGCTTGAACCCGGAGGAGTGCGAGCGCCTGCGCGACCTGGCGCCGGAGCGCGCCGCCGCCTGGCGACTGGTGCCGGACGAGGCGTTGGGGCCGGGTGAGTGCCGGTTGGTCACTGCCCAGGCCGAAGCCGATATCGGTTGCCAGCAGCGCCTGGACGCCTGCCTGCAGACGCTGTCGGAACACCTGATCAAGGAGAACTGAGGTGATGGGATTGGATGAACGATTCGACCTGGACCAGGCGTTGCGCTCCCTGGACAGCGTCCAGTTGGCTACCGTCAGCGGTCGTCTGGTGCGGGTCTCCGGCATGCTGCTGGAGAGCCTCGGCTGCCGCCGCATGACCGGCCAGCGCTGCCGCGTGGAGACCGCCGACGGGCGCGGCCTGGAGGCCCAGGTGGTGGGCTTCGACCGGGACATCACCTACCTGATGCCGTTCAAGAAGCCCGAGGGGCTGATGGCCGGTTCGCGGGTGTTTCCGGTGCGCGACACCCAGCGTGTGGGCATCGACGACAGTTGGCTGGGGCGGGTGGTCAATGGCCTCGGCGAGCCCATCGACGGGCGCGGCCGATTGGCCGGGCGCGACCCGCTGCCGCTGGGCCTGCCCAGCGTCAACCCGCTGCTGCGCCGGCCGGTGACCGAGCCACTGGATGTGGGTGTGCGCGCCATCAATGGCCTGCTGACTCTGGGCAAGGGGCAGCGGGTGGGGCTGTTCGCCGGCAGCGGAGTGGGCAAGAGCGTGCTGCTGGGCATGATCACCCGCCAGACCAAGGCCGAAGTGGTGGTGGTCGGGCTGATCGGCGAGCGCGGCCGGGAGGTGCAGGAGTTCATCCTCCACGCCCTGGGGCCTGAGGGCCTGCGGCGTGCGGTGGTGGTGGTGGCGCCGGCCAGCGAATCGCCGCTGATGCGCCTGAAGGCCACCGAGCTGTGCCACACGGTGGCGGGTTACTTCCGTGACCAGGGTCGTGACGTGTTGCTGCTGGTGGATTCGCTGACCCGCTACGCCATGGCCCAGCGCGAGATATCCCTGGCACTGGGCGAGCCGCCAGCCACCAAGGGCTACCCGCCGTCGGTGTTCGCCCTGCTGCCGGAGCTGGTGGAGAGCGCCGGCAACGGCGAACACGGCCGGGGCAGCCTGAGCGCCATCTACACCGTGCTGGCCGAGGGGGACGACCAGCAGGACCCGGTGGCGGACTGCGCCCGGGCGATCCTCGACGGACACATCGTGCTGTCGCGGCGGCTGGCGGACATGGGGCACTACCCGGCCATCGATGTCGCCGCGTCGGTCAGCCGCTGCATGGCCCAGGTCACCAGCAGCCGGCACCAGGGCGCGGCGCGGCAGTTCAAGGAGCTGCGGGCGGTGTACGAGCGCATCCGCGAGTTGATTCCCCTCGGTGGCTACACGCCAGGGCAGGACCCGCGCACCGACCGTGCGGTGC
The DNA here is from genome assembly GCF_001728925.1 of Pseudomonas sp. 1D4. Classification (NCBI taxonomy): domain Bacteria; kingdom Pseudomonadati; phylum Pseudomonadota; class Gammaproteobacteria; order Pseudomonadales; family Pseudomonadaceae; genus Pseudomonas; species Pseudomonas sp. 1D4. The sequence goes on along the minus strand of NZ_LXJQ01000039.1, from coordinate 3,659 downwards.
AACTGGCCGCCGGCCTGGAAGCCTACCTGCGGCAGGACACCCATGAGTCCGCAGAGCTTGAGGCGACCCTCGACAGCCTGCTGAAACTGCTGGGGGCCGCATGAAACAGCGCATCGAATCCCTTGATCGACTGGCCCTGCTGCGGGCCGGCAAGGTGCGCGAGGTGCAGGCGCGCCTTGCCCACCAGGTGGACCTGTACCGGCGTTGCCACGCCAATATCGAGGCCCTGGAGCAGCTCGCGGGGGCGCCCAGCAGTGGTGCGTCGCCCCTGGAGCGGGACAATGCCCAGCGCTACAAGCACACCCTGCACCGCGCCCTGGCCTGGCAGCGCCGTGAACTCGACACCTACGAGCAGGCCATGGCCCGTCTGCAGGGCGAGTTGCAGCAGGCGCGCTTCGACGAACTGCGCCTGGCCCACGTGCGTGACGACCAACTGGCCCAGTGGCACCAACTGCAGGCCCGTCAGGAGCAGCGCCAGCAGGACGCCATGGCCACGCAGTGCTGGTGGCGTGGCCAGCAGTGAGGGGCAGGGCCTGAGGGTGCCGCCACCTGGGATTTAAGTGGCGAGGCAGCCGGGTCGCCCAAAGCTAGGGAACCCGCTTGCCCTGGAGGCCCCATGGAAATCAATCGAACCCTGCCGCCTGCTCCCGTGACGCCTTTGGAGGCAGCCACCCGCCACGACGCCGAGCCCCGACCGTTGCCGGCCGGGGTGGCGAGGCTGCCTGGCCGCGAGTCTGCGATGCCGCTGGAGGCGTTGCAGGAGGCCCTGCGCGAACTGCCGGAGATCGATCTCGATCGCGTGCTGGCGCTTCGCGAGCTGTTGCGCGAGCAGGGGCTGGATACCCGTGCCGACACGCTGGCACGCAGCATCCTGGGCCATCACCGGGGGCCGGAGGGATGAGCGCCGCCAATCGCCAGCAGGTGCTGATCATGGTGGCTGCGGACCTGCTGGCCGATCACCGCGCCCTGCCGGTGTTGCTCGATCATCTGCAAGCGCTGAACGGCGCCCTGGCTCGCCATGACCAGGGCCAGGTGGATGCACTCAACGGTGCCATTCGCCAGGCTCTGGATGCCATGACCGAGCGGGCGCAGCGGCGCGAGCGGGTGCTGAGCGCCAATCGCCTGTCCCGGAAGCAGGACGGCATGCTGCGGCTGCTGGCCTGCTACCCCACGGAGCAGGCCCAGCGCCTGCGCATGGCCTGGAGTGAAATGAAGGACATGCTGCAGGCCTGCCGCCAGCTCAACGAACGCAACGGGCGCCTGCTGGCGGCGCAATGCGAACTGGTGGACCGCTGGCTGTCCGAGCCGCTCTACGCACCGGCCTGAGGTGCGGGTCGACGCTGGCGACGGCAGCGCTCGGAGCAGTAGCGCACCTCGTCCCAGCAGCGTGCCCATTTGCGCCGCCAGGCGAAGGGCAGGCCGCAGGCGGCGCAGGTCTTCTGCGGCAGGTGGGCCTTCTTCACAGTGCTTCCCCGGCGTCGAGCCGGGCCAGCAGGGCTTCGCCCCGGGCCCAGAGGGCGTCCTGCTTGGCCTCGTCCATGCGCTCCAGGCTGCGGTAGATCATGCCCAGGCGGTGGTTGCCGCGCAGGCGGTCGCGGTGGCGCATGAGGAAGTGCCAGTACAGGGCGTTGAACGGGCAGGCCCGCTCGCTGGTGCTCTCGCTGACCTTGTAGTGGCAGTTGCCGCAGTAGTCGGACATGCGCTTGATGTACTGGCCGCTGGCGCAATACGGCTTGGAGCCCAGGTAGCCGCCGTCGGCGTGCATGACCATGCCCAGGGTGTTGGGCAGTTCGACCCAGTCGAAGGCGTCCATGTAGACCGCCAGGTACCAGTCGCAGATGGCCGGCGGGGCGATCCCGGCCAGCAGGGCGAAGTTGCCGGTGACCATCAGCCGCTGGATGTGGTGGGCGTAGGCATGCTCCAGGGTCTGGCCGATGGCCTGGCGCATGCAGTTCATGCGGGTGTCGGCAGTCCAGTAGAAATCGGGCAGCGGGCGCCGGTTGCCGAAGGCGTTGCGCTGGGCGTAGTCGGGCATCTGCAGCCAGTAGATGCCGCGCACGTACTCGCGCCAGCCGATGAGCTGGCGGATGAAACCTTCGGCGGCGTTCAGCGGAACGTCGCCGCGCCGGTAGGCGCTGTCCACGTCGTCGCAGAGGCGGCGCAGGTCCAGCAGGCCGATGTTCAGCGCGGCGCTGATGCGCGCGTGGAAGAGGAAGGGCTCGCCTTCGGCCATGGCGTCCTGGTAGTCGCCGAAGGCGGCCAGGCCCTGGTCGAGGAAGTACTGCCAGAGGCGCTCGGCATCGGCGTGGGTGACGGGGTAGTCGAAGCCCTCCACCTGGCCGTAGTGGTCGCTGAAGCGCTGGCGCACCAGGTCGATCACCGCCGTGGTGGTGGCGTCCGGCGGGAAGCGCGCCGGCAGCGGGGCCTTGACGCCCTTGGGCAGGGCCTTGCGGTTCTCGGCGTCGAAGTTCCAGGCACCGCCCAGCGGGGTGCTGCCGTCGGGCTCCATGAGCAGCCCGGTGCGCTTGCGCATCAGCCGGTAGAACAGCTCCATGCGCAGTTGCTTGCGGCCTTCGGCCCAGCCGGCGAATGTGGCGCGGCTGCAGAGGAAGCGGTCGTCCTCGTGCCACACCTGGGGCAGGTCGACGGCGCGCAGTGCCTGCTCCAGGCGCCATTCGCCGCATTCGGTGAGGTGCACTTCCCGTGCTTGCAACTGCATGGCCCAGCGGCTGAGTTCGCCGGGCAGACTGCCGCTGTTGGCGGGGTCGTCGAGTTGCACGTAGTGCACGGTGAAGCCGCGTTGACGCAGGGCCTCGGCGAAGTGCCGCATGGCGCTGAGGATCAGCACGATCTTCTGCGGGTGGTGCGGCACGTAGCGGGTCTCTTCCTGCACTTCGGCCATCAGTACCACATCCTGCGCGGGGTCGAGGGCGCGCAGGGCGGCGAGGTCGAAGCTCAACTGGTCGCCGAGGACCAGCGCCAGGCGGCGTACTGGCATGGCGTTACCAGGCCGACTGCAGGGAGATCGGCAGGCGCATCGGTTCCTGCGGGCCGCCGCCGAGGCCGCAGGCCTCGTCCTGCACCACCTGCTGCACGAGGTGAAAGGGCACCGGGGTGATGCCCTGGAGCACGTCGCGGGCCTGGGTCATGGAGCGCAGGTGGAGCACCTTGCCCTGGTCGTCGAGCACCGGCTCGCAGCGCTGCGGGGTGATGGCCTGGAGGACGTAGTTACCGCCTTCCAGGGCGATCAGTTCGAGGCTGTTGAGCTGCTGGGACTGAGCGAGGTTGAACAGCTGCTGCAGGTTCATGGCACGTTCCTCTCGTGGGGTGGTTCACCAGGGCAGGGGCTCGCCGGTGTAGGCGTAGAAGCCGCCGCTGGCCTCGGGGCCGGCGCGGTCGATGACCGCCAGCAGTTGCTCCGCGGCATCGGCCGGCGGGCGGCCCGTCTCCCCGCCCCGGAAGGGCTGCGAGAGGCGGGTGTTCACGGTGCCGGGATGCAGCGCCAGGACCACGCTGGCCGGCTGCCGGCGGGCGAGTTCGATGGCGGCTGTCTTCACCAGCATGTTCAGGGCGGCCTTGGAGGCGCGGTAGCTGTACCAGCCGCCGAGGCGGTTGTCGCCGATGCTGCCGACCTTGGCCGAGAGCAGCGCGAGGACGCT